>NZ_JBFRDW010000173.1:0-9587 GCF_052113985.1 Pseudoduganella sp. RAF53_2
TCTCAGCCACCTCGCGCAACGTGCCGTGCGGGAAGGTTTGCTGGAGTGGACCGCTGTCGGCGTCGATGGCGGTGAGTCCGATCAGGATGCGGGCCGGTTCCGCCACCGCATCCGGCGCYTGCCACAGCGGATGCACGGCGACGCGCTGGCCCGGCTTCAGGTGATACACGCCATCGCCGACCGCCAGCACATGGCCTACGCCGTTGGTGCCCGGCGTGAAGTCGCCCTGCGGGTAGCCGTAGGGCAGTTCGCCTTCCAGATAGGCTTCCGTGTAGCTAAGCAGAGGCACGGCGTCCATCCGCACCAGCACAGCGCCGGGGCGTGGCGTCGGCTGTTCGATGTCCTGCAGTTGCAGGGTTTTGGCTTGCTGATTGAAGATCCAGGCTTTCATGTCGTTTGCTCCGTTGAGTGGTTGGCGTTGATTGAACTTTAGCGAAGCGGGACGTATAGTTGAAATCGATTCTATCAACACGAGCTATCGATATGGTCAATATGCGTAAGGTGGACCTGAACCTGCTGCTGTCGCTGCAAGTGCTGCTGGAAGAGTGCAATGTAACGCGCGCGGCGCAGCGGCTGCATCTGGGGCAGTCCGCGCTGTCCTCGCAGCTGGCGCGCTTGCGGGAGATGTTTGGCGATCCGCTGCTGCTGGCGTCCGATACCGGCCGTGGCATGGTGCCGACGGTGCGTGCGCTGGCGCTGTTGCCCGAGCTGCGCAAGCTGCTGGTGCAGATCGAGGCGGTAGTATCCGCCGCACCGGGCTTCGATCCCATGCGGGTCGAGCGTGATTTCCGCATCGCCGCGTCGGACAATGCAGCGACCACCCTGGGTGCGGCTTTGATGGCGAAGCTGCCGGTGCTGGCCGGTCCCGGTGTGCGGCTGGCCTTCGTGCCGGCGGACGCACAACTGATCGCAGGCCAGCTGGAACGGGGAGAGGTGGACCTCCTGATCGGCTCCGAACGCATGCTGCCGCACACCATGAGGGCGCGCAAACTGGTGGATGAACATTTCGTACTGGTGCAGCGCAAAGGCCATCCACGTGGCGACCGCAAGCCGACGCTGAAGGCCTACTGCGCGCTGGAGCATGTGCTGGTGTCGACCAGCGGCGGCAGCTTTCTCGGCTACATGGACGAGCAGCTGGCGCGGCAGGGCAAGGCGCGGCGCGTGGCGCTGTCGGTGTCCAGCTTTCTGCTGGCGGCGCAACTGGTGAGCGAGAGCGATTACGTAGCCACGCTTCCCAGCAGACTCGCCGCGCGCCACGCGGACCGGCTGGACAGCTTCCCGCTGCCATTCGAAGCGGGCGGCTTCAGTTTGTCCGCCGGCTGGCATCCGCGCTATCACGCCGACCCGGCCAGCATCTGGCTGCGGCAGGCCTTGCTCAGCGTAGCCAGCGCAGGCGCGAACGCGGCGTCGGATCGAGGGTGATCACTTCCGGCGCGGCGCGCAGCAGGTCGGTCGCCACCAGTGCCCGTGTATCGCGCGCCGCAGCCAGCGCCGCATCGCTTTCCGCTACGCCCAGCCACACCAGGTGCGGACCGTCCGTGCGCACGGGCAGCTGGGGGAAGTTGTTGGCCACGTCCAGCGTCCCCAGCACACCGCATTCGCGCACACCTGCCTCGCGGTAGCGGCGGAAGCTGGGATCGGCCAGCTGCGTGAACTTGTCCATCGCGCCCGGCTTGGGTGTGCAGATGATGGCAACCGCCACGCCCTGCGCAGCACCGGACTCCTTGACTGGATCGACAGCCGGCAGCACTGGCACGCCGCGCTCGGGATGCAGGGGGCGCAGCAGCAGGACGTTATCGCTGTCCGTCATCAGACCGTTCAGCGTGGATTTGTGCTCCTTCCACACCTCGCCGTAATAGAAAGCCGAATTGACGATGGCACGGTCCTCATAGCTGCGGAAGCCGCGCAGCCAGATAAAGCCGTCCGGATTGTCGCGCTCCGCGAACTGGCCCAGCGCCATCGCGCGCAGCTGCTGGAAGGCCTCAGGGAACAAGGTTTCGAAATAGCGCGCAAACGCGGTGCGCTGGCCCGGCACGATGGTGTAGCGCCGGAATTCAATGACTGGAAAATCGCTCATGATGCCCTCGTAAGTGGAATGCGGCCAGCATACGGGAGCATGCGGACAGTTTCTGCCCTGATTGAACACGAACGTCGCGGGCTGGCGCAGCTGAACCGTGCTAGTATTGTTGGTTAATTAACTAGCCAAACCAGCAGTGAGGTGTACATGCGTTTCAACTGCAAGACGAATCATGGCGACGTACTGGCTGTCGTGAGTCATCCCGCCGACGGTGCGTCGGTCCGCATCGAATGGACGGCCAGCGCCGGACRAGGCGGCGCCCGCCAGATCGAGTATCGCTTCGCAGGGCCAATCAAAGTGCCAACCACGTCGACCGATCCGGCACGTCATATAGCGCACCGGGCGCTGTCCCACTTCAATCGCGCGGGCGGCATGGCAGTGGCCGAAATTACGCATCTGCGCATCGAAGACCTGGAACCCGACCTCTCGCTGCACCTCGACGCGCTGGCCTGACTTAGCTCATTGCGTCACTCTTGTTGCACGCAGGCTGCGCAGGGGCCAGATCACAGCATCGGCAAACCCTTTTGGTTCGTCACTGGTATCGAGTCCGGTGGGCGGGTATTCGTCGGGCTGAGGTTTGTGATAAGTGCCGAAGATGACGTCCCAGATGGTGAATATCGCCGCGAAGTTACAGTCGAAATGCTCGGGCAGGCAGGAGTGATGCACGCGGTGGTACTGCGGCGAGTTGATGATGCCCGATCCGCGGCCGAAGCCGATGCGGATATTCATGTGCAGGAAGACGTTGTAGATGCTGGCCACGGCGTACATGCCCAGAACTACGCGCGGTGTTTTGAACAGCAGGCCGATGAGCAGGTGAATGGTCACCATCTTTAAAGCCTCCTCCAGCCAGAAATGGCGGTTGGTGGTAGATGCGTTCAGCGCCGTATCGCTGTGGTGGAAGGAGTGCATGGCCCACATGGCGGGGAAGCGGTGCTGGGCTCGATGGAAAAGGTACTCCATCAGATCCGCAGCCAGTGTGTAGGCGATAAAGCTCAGGGCCAATCCCCAGCCGGAGCCGGGTAGCGCGATCCAGCCGCCGCCAGCCGCGTTGACCGCAGCGACCGTCACGATAGACACGCCAGGGGCAATCAGCGCCTGCGCCAGCATATACAGCGCCGTGTAAATCAGATTGAATGCGCTGGCCCCAGCCGGCTGTTTTTGCGCAGGCGCCAGACGCTCGATGGCCAATGCGACAATGATGATAGCCAGGAAAACCAGCACACCGACCAATGTGGATACAAAATCCATAGCCTGCGTCCTCTCTGCTCCTGGCCCATCTTATGGCGCAAGGGCGCGTGGCAACAAGCTTTTTAAGGCGCAGTGCTGCTTTTACGCGTCACGGCAGACCAACGTGGCGGTGCGTTGGCCCGAACGAGCCTGAGACGACGGGCAGCTTGGCCACGGACTGCAATTCATCGATAAAGGCAGCCGCGCCGGCAATGGGCGCGTGCGAATAGCTCGGCACCGCTGCACCAAGCTGGGCGCACAGCACCTCCTGATGCGCAAGATCGCGACAGGTTGGGAGCGTCAGCTCGCGGACCTCGCGCCCCGCGATGCCATAGCTGTGCGCCCAGTGCAGCTTTGCCCCGCGCGCGAACACGTCGAGATGGCTGGCCAGCAGGCCGTCGATTCGCTGCGCGACGGCCAGCGCGTAGCGCAGCAGCACGGCGTCCGGGTGCCCGCGCCGGAACGCGCCCTGCCAGCCACTGTCCTGGTTATGCGGCTCCGCCAATTGATCCAGGGCGCGATCCTCGGTCGGCAAGGGGCCTTGTCCGTGGCGCGTCAGGTAGCTGCGCATGGCGCCGAGATGGACGATGCGCTCGTTCAGGCCATAGGACGCCAGCACCGCGTCTGCGCTGGCAGGCCCGGTGCTGCTCCAGGTGGTGTGCGGATGAAAGCCATGCCACTCGTCGAGCAGCATGCCCTGCGCGCCTTCCATGACGACGCTGCCTGGCCGTCGCAGTTGCGCGCTGATTTGCTCCGGCTGCGCAGGACGCACCAGCGCGGTCAGGCGCTGGGCGTGCTCAAGCCACAGCCTGCCGAAGCCAGGATCATTGAGAATGCCGGCATCCTGCGGGCTCAGTGCGAGCGCGCCATCGGGCAGCGCTCCGAGCAGGTTTAAGCGCAGGGCCTCCAGCTTGTCGAGGGCTTGCGGTGCATGCAAGAGGTCTACGTAGCGGATCGCCTGATCCGGATGGCGCAGTGCATGGCCAACCGTTTCGCCAAAACCCACGCCGCAGCTTCCGTGCGCACCCGTGCCGCGCGCGCGTTCGCGCAAGCGCCCGGCGGCTTCGTGATAGGGCGTTGTGACCAGACAGCGCGCATCGATCAGCAGGCGGTTGAACGCATCGCTGACGCCGGCGCGTTGCAGAAAGCTCTCTTCCACCAAGAGCGCGGTCGGATGCACGACGACGGGCGCCGACAAAATGGTAGCAACGCCGGGATTGAACGTGCCTGCGCCGAACTGCGAGAAAGTGTGCTGGCGCCCATCAGGCAGCACTACGTTATGGCCAGCCTGGGCGCCGCCGTTGAAGCGCACGACCGTGTGTGCTGATTGCGCGCGGCACAGATAATCCGTGAACAGGCCTTTGCCGCAGTCGCCAAATCCAAGTCCGATGACGGACGTGACGCGGCCCTCAACCAAAGAGGCGCTTCCACCACGAGCGTTCACCGACTGCCGCTGCGGACGACGAAGTTGGCACATCTTTGGCGATCGTCGGGTCCAGCAGCGCGGCATATGGGCGCAGGGCGCGCATGATGGCCGAGATGCGCTCGGATCGAATGCCTTGGGCGGTAAGCGTGTCCGGCAAGGTGTTTAGCTTGGCGCCTTCGGTCAGGGCGACAATCGATGCCGCGACCGCGCAGGTATCGTCCGGCGACTCCATGCAAATCACATGATCGCCGAGCAGCTCGCGCCAGCGTGCCTCGCAATTGCGGCGGCGGTGCAGGTCCGGGATCAGGAAGAACAGGTGGAAAGTCTCGGACGCCGCGGCGATCACTTCCTCAATCGGCAGGTCGTGATCCAGCCGCTCGCCGACCAGCGCTTCGATCTGGTGGCGCGACACTGCAGGGTAGGGGCGTTCATCGCCAGTCAGGAACAGGTAGCCTTTCTTGCGGCGCTTGACCCAGCAATCGAGATCGGTGTGCTGGGCTGCCATGTAGAAGGCCAGCTCGTAGCTCTCTTCGCCGGAACCGCCACCGCCGCCCTCGATGAAACTCCAGGTCAGCCACTGGTCCATCAGCTCCGCCGTTGATTCGAACTGTCCGACCTGCAAGGCCGCACGGTCGGAAGTCGCGTCACCGATTGCCATGAACTGAATTTGCGGATCGGCGATGCCGCAGGCCGTCAACAGGCTCATAAAGGTTGGCAGCTCCCGGGTCGCCAGCTGGTGCGGAATATTTCCCATTGATCCGGTTACATCGAGCGCGAAGACAATGCCCAGCGAATGCGGGTGGTCGGCATTGTCGCGCGACTCGCGCATCTTGATGCCGTGTGGGTTCATCAGCGGATGGCAATTGGTCTGCTTGAACACTTCGTTGCGCGATGCGGATGCGCGATCGGCGACCAGTGCAGCGTGCGCCGCGTGGGAGTAGTTACCGTGCCCCATGGCTTCTCCAGTGATTGGTTATGGTGTTGGTTGAAAGGGTAGAAAGCGCGGTGCGCCGAAGGCCGCCGCCGCTGCTGCCGTGAGCTGCTGGTAAAGTCCTTGTGCACCCTGGGAGCGCAGCCAGCGCGTGTCGGTGCAGGCGAGGGACAGCAGTTCGGCCAGGGGCGCGGGAACGGATCGGGGCAGATCCGGTTCGTGGCCGCTGGCGCTGGACCCGGCGAGCAGGGCGCGCATGCTCCAGGCGGATTGCATCAGGTCGCGCGTCGCATCGCCGCCGCGGCTTGCGCCCGACCAGCCGATCAACAGCACGCCATGGTCGTCAGGATGCACCAGCATGTGCTCCAGGCTCACGCGGCCATGACGCCAGCCTATGCCATGCACGTGCGTCAGCACTTCCAGCACGCGCCGCCACATCCACACGACATGGCGTGGATCGAGTCCGGACGCGTAGGCGCGGTGCACTTCGGCCAGACTGCCCCAATATCCGGGAGGATGGCGTAAAGCGAGTACCGTGCTGCCTTCGCCGTCCGGCCCCAGGGCCACGGGCTCTGGCAAGCGCTGGGAAAAATAAGCGGAGCCGGTCGAGCCATCGGCCTGCAGCTGCCGCAGGATGTGATGTTCGCCTTGCAGTTTGCCTGCGTCCGCGAACTTCAGGACCACGTGCTCGCCCAGGCGGCCGCAGCGCCGCGCCAGCAGCACGYGCGATGTGGCGCCCTGATAAAGCTGGCGGATGGGAAGATAGCGGCGGCTGCCGCAGCCGATTTGCTGGCTGTCCGGTTCACCCTGGAAGCGCCGCAGGGCCTCGCGATAGCGGGCAGTGTCGACCACGTTGTCGGTACGCGTAACGGTCGCGCCACAAAAAGGGCAATCGACTGTGCGCCAGATGGCCTGGCGTGGAAGCATGCCCCCGCACTGCGGGCAATTCAATGATTGGAAGTCCACGCAACTCCTGAAAGTCGACAGTAGTACGCGTCGATTATATTTCAGGGATGCCAAATTGCAAATGTTGGCCGTGGCCGAAAGGCGGAAATGAAAAAGCCCAGCGCGAGGCTGGGCTTTTAAAATTCTTGGGGTGGCTGATGGGGCTCGAACCCACGACAACAGGAATCACAATCCTGGACTCTACCAACTGAGCTACAGCCACCACTGAAACTGCTTTCTGACACGCCATCAGCGCGACAGAGCCGGAATTATACTGGCTTGACTGGCACTTGGCAAATGCAAATGCAGGATTTCTTCAAAATTGCCCGATTTGCACCGGTTCGATCACCGGGCGCAGTCCCAGCAGGTCGGAAAATGCCTTGGCAATGGCTTCCGGACTGCCGCTGGTGTAGCAGTGCAAGTGGGCTGGCGTGCCGCCCGGGCGCTGCAAGCCGGCGCTTTCCAGAAGGCGGGCCAATTGACGTGCCACGGCGTCGCCGGTGTCGATCAGGGTCACTTCGCTGCCGCCATGCGCCGCCACGACCTGCGCAATGGCTTCGCGCACGAAAGGATAGTGGGTGCAGCCCAGAACGACGGTGTCCGCGCCTTGATCCAGCAGGGGAGACAGGAAGCCGCCCAGCATGGCCAGTGTGGCCTCGGAAGACAGCTCGCCCATTTCGATGCGCTCCACCAGACCGCCGCAAGGCTGCAGCAGGAATTCGGCTTTCGACGAAGCGGAAATCTGGTCGCGCAGGGCCAGGAATTTCTCGCCTTTCAGTGTGCTTTCGGTCGCCAGCACGGCCACCTTGCCATTGCGCGTGGCCGCGGCGCCCGGCTTCAGGCCCGGCTCCACGCCAACGATAGCCAGACCGGGATGGGCTGCGCGCATGGCTTTGATGGCCGCCACCGTGGCCGTATTGCAGGCCACGACGAGCGCCTTGGCGCCACGCGACAGCAGGAAGTCCGTGATGGCAAGCGAACGCCGCACCAGCCAGTCCTCCGTCTTTTCGCCATAGGGCGCGAAGCCGGAGTCCGCGAAGTACATCAGGTGTTCCTGCGGCAGCTGCGCGTGGATATGGCGCAGCACCGACAACCCTCCGACGCCGGAATCGAAAATGCCGACAGGTCCGTCGGCGGAGGGCAGGGGCGCGTGGTGGGACATTAAGCCGGAACAGCCGCTTTCAGCGACTCGATCTTCACCGCCCACTCTTTCGGGCCGGTGTTGTGCACGGAGGTGCCGGAGGAATCCACAGCCACGGTCACAGGCATGTCGACCACGTCGAACTCATAGATCGCTTCCATGCCCAGATCTTCGAAGCCGACCACTTTGGCGCTCTTGATCGCCTTGGACACCAAGTAGGCCGAGCCGCCAACCGCCATCAGGTAAGCCGACTTGTGCTTCTGGATCGATTCGATCGCAGCCGGGCCACGTTCGGCTTTACCGATCATGGAGATCAGGCCGGTCTTCTCCAGCATCATGTCGGTGAACTTGTCCATGCGGGTAGCGGTGGTCGGGCCGGCAGGGCCAACGACTTCGTCGCGCACCGGATCGACCGGGCCAACGTAGTAGATCACGCGGTTGGTGAAGTCCACTGGCAGCTTCTCGCCCTTGGCCAGCATGTCCTGGATGCGCTTGTGCGCTGCATCGCGGCCGGTCAGCATTTTGCCGTTCAGGAGCAGAGTCTGGCCTGGCTTCCAGGACGCCACTTCTTCCTTGGTCAGAGTGTTCAGATCAACGCGTTTGGACTTCTCGGTGTCCGGAGCCCAGGAGACATCAGGCCAGTCGGACAGCTTCGGTGGCTCGATGTATGCCGGGCCGGAACCATCCAGTACGAAGTGAGCGTGACGGGTCGCAGCGCAGTTCGGGATCATGGCGACCGGCTTGGATGCAGCGTGGGTCGGGTACATATTGATCTTCACGTCCAGCACGGTGGTCAGGCCGCCCAGGCCTTGCGCGCCGATGCCCAGAGCATTGATCTTGTCGCACAGTTCGATACGCAGTTCTTCCAGCTTGTTCTGCGGGCCGCGCTTTTTCAGCTCGTACATATCGATGTCTTCCATCAGCGACTCTTTTGCCATCAGCATCGCTTTCTCGGCGGAGCCGCCGATACCGATACCCAGCATGCCTGGCGGGCACCAGCCGGCGCCCATCAGCGGCACGGTCTTCAATACCCAGTCCACCAGCGAGTCGGACGGATTCAGCATCACGAACTTGGTCTTGTTCTCGGAGCCGCCGCCTTTGGCAGCAACGCTCACGTCAACGGTATTGCCTTCGACCAGTTCCATGTGCACCACGGCCGGGGTGTTGTCTTTGGTGTTCTTGCGCTCGAAGTGCGGGTCGGCCACGATGGAGGCGCGCAGCTTGTTGTCGGCGAAGTTGTATGCGCGGCGCACGCCTTCGTTCACGGCGTCGGTCACGGTGCCGCTGAAGCCTTCGAAGCGAACGCCCATACCGATTTTCAGGAAGACGTTGACGATACCTGTGTCCTGGCAGATCGGACGCTTGCCCTCGGCGCACATGCGCGAGTTGGTCAGGATCTGCGCGATCGCATCTTTGGCGGCCGGGCTTTGCTCGGCTTCATAAGCGCGTGCCAGGTGCTGGATGTAGTCGGCCGGGTGGTAGTA
This sequence comes from Pseudoduganella sp. RAF53_2, assembly GCF_052113985.1. Taxonomy (NCBI): domain Bacteria; kingdom Pseudomonadati; phylum Pseudomonadota; class Betaproteobacteria; order Burkholderiales; family Oxalobacteraceae; genus Pseudoduganella; species Pseudoduganella sp. RAF53_2. The sequence goes on from NZ_JBFRDW010000173.1 coordinate 9,232, forward strand.
GCTGATGTACTGCAGCGCGGCTGCGACGGATTCAATCAGGTCGTCTTGCTTGATGATGGTCATGATGTTGGCTCGGTTGGCTAATTAGTGCTTCGATTCGTTTTGCGTAACTGTGGTGATGCGGTCTGTGTAGGCAATCGCCATTGCCGACAGCAGGAATACGACGTGGATGGTGGTCTGCGCAATCAATACCTTGGCATCGTAGGCCGAGGCGTTGATGAAGGTCTTCAGCAGGTGGATCGAGGAAATGCCGATGATGGCCATGGCCAGCTTGGTCTTCAGTACGGAGGCATTCACGTGCGACAGCCATTCCGGCTGGTCCGGATGGCCTTCCAGGTCCATGCGCGAGACAAAGG
>NZ_JBFRDW010000174.1:0-9574 GCF_052113985.1 Pseudoduganella sp. RAF53_2
GGTGCTGCCGTCGCCTACTTTGCTGGCCCAGGCTTTGGTGAAGAGGTCTTTTTCCTCTTCGGAGGGAGTATCGTGCCAGAACACGATCAGGGTACCCTTGTGGTCGTGCAGCTGGCTGACCTTTTCGATGAAATGCTCCTTGCCCGTCATGTCCGCCAGGGCGGCGACATAGCCATACACGCGCGTCAGGCGCTCGATACGGTCAGGTTCGGTAAAGCTGTTGGTTGCGGTAATGGTCGGGTGATCTAAAAACATGCTCTTCTCCGTTCGGCCCCCGGGGGCATATGGTTGGCAATGTACCTATAAAAGTTGCTGATGTAAACGCGATCCCGGTACACTTGTCTCCAACCCGCCAGCTTATCAGAACATCATAGTTGACAACAAGTTAGCAAAATGTCTTCCGCTCTCAGCAAGCAACCACAGGTCCGACGGCGCGGGCGCCACGTTTCGCTCGAATTCACGCCGGGCGAGATCCAGAGCCAGATGGACCCGGCCGATCCCTACAGCCTGGTGCTGGCCTACGCCCGCGCCATGATGTGCTTCGTGCTGTTCAAGCCGCGTCCGCAGCATATCGTGATGGTGGGCCTGGGCGGCGGTTCGCTGGCCAAATTCTGCTACCGCTACCTGCCCAACAGCCGCATCACCGTGCTGGAACTGAGCGAAGACGTGATCGCCCTGCGCGAGCGCTTCAAAATCCCGCAAGACGACGAGCGCTTCAAGGTGATTCACGCCGATGCGGTGCGCTACATGCCGCAATTGCGCGACTCCGCCGATGTACTTCTGGTCGATGGCTTCGACGCCGAAGGTTTGCCGCCAGCCCTGACCAGCGCACGCTTTTACGCCGATTGCCGGCGCGCGCTACGGCCGGATGGCGTGCTGGTCGCTAATATGTTTAGTTACGATCCGCGCTACCCTTCCACCCTGGCCCGCCTGCGCGACTGCTTCCAGGAGCGCATCTGCCAGTTCACTGGCATCGCCGGCAACAACCGCATCGTGTTCGCCATCCGCCCCGGACGGACGCCCGGCATGCCCGCCAGCCGCATGCAGCGCAAGGTGGCGGCCTACGGCGGCTACGGCCCCGGCCTCGGCTTTGCCCTCGCCAACCGCCTGCTGGCTCACTGGACTGTTGCGCGCTTGCGCCGCACAGTTGACGTTTGAGCGGCAAATATTTCCACCATGCACCAATTTATGCCACACTGAAGGGCGCAGCCGGACGCCCGGTCTGGCATTTTTGCAACCATTCAGGGACGACATGGCGAATCGCCGCAGGAGAACATCGGTCTACGGAGCAGCCGCGCTGACATTTGGCGCCGGGCTTGCCGTTACCGCCATTCTCTTCGTCGCGGTCAGCGCCCTCGAATACGGCAAGCTGGAACTGGGTTTCCAGCAGCGCGCCAATGTGCGGGTGGCCGCCATTCGGCGCGGGCTGGACGACGCGGTGGAAGTGCTGAGCATGACCAATCAGCTGTTCCGCACCGTGGCGCCGGTGTCGCGCGAGCAGTTCCATACCTTCACCGAGCCCCTGGTCCTGCGCTATCCCTTCATCCAGGCCTTTAATTACCACCGCGTCGTCCCGCTGGCCGAACGCGCCGCTTACGAAGCGTCGATGCGGCCCCGCTATCCCGGCTTCACCATCACCGAGCTATCGGAATCCGGCATCGCGACCGCGCAGCAGCGCGACTTCTACAACGTGGTCGATTATCTGGAACCGCTGGAAGGCAATGAAATCGCGCTGGGACTGAATGCAGGCAGCAATCCCTCGGTGCGCAAGGCGGTCGACCGGATTCTGCGCACCGGACGCCCGGCCGCCACGGCCCTGATCCAGCTGGCTCAGGGTTCAGTGGGCAACCGCGGCTTTGTGATGATCATGCCGGTCTACCGTCCTGGCGCGCCCACCGAAACCTACGAAGAGCGCCGCGCGGCATGGATCGGCGACACCGCCGCCGTGATTCGCGGCCACCATCTGGTCTACACCATCCTGCAAAACAATGGCCTGCTGGACGATCCCCAGGTCATGCTGCGCGTGTACGCCGGCGATGCGCGCGATGCCGACAATCTGGTCTTCAGCCATGGCGTGCAGAACGAGCCGGAAAGCATTTTCGAAGGCCYGCACCGCGTGCTGGGACTGAACTATCGCGACCGTGATCTGCGCAAGTTCGATGTGCTGGGCACCTCCTGGAGCGTGCGCATCGACGCCCTGCCCCGCCCCTTCCTGGATGACCATCTCGGTTCGCTGGGCACGCTGCTGGGCGGCATCCTGTTCAGCCTTCTGAGCGCGGTGCTGGTGCACACGCTGGTGATGCGCTCGCGCCGGGTGCAGCTGCTGGTGGATGCGCGCACCGCCGATCTCCAGCGCAGCAACGAGCGGCTGAACGCGGACGTGGCGGCGCGCAAACACACCGAACGCGCCTTGCAGGACAGCGAACAGCGCTTCCGCCGACTGCTGGCCCTGTCCTCGGACTGGTACTGGGAGCAGGACTCGCAATACCGCTTCACCAATATCACCGGCGCCTTCTTCGAAAAAGGCCACCTGACCAAGGAAAACTACATCGGCCGCACGCGCTGGGAATCCTACCCGGAGATGCTGAACACCAAGTGGGGCCGCGAGCATATGGCCCGCTTGCAGGCCCGCCTGCCGTTCTCCAATCTGGAATACTCGATCGTCGGCAACGACGGCGTGACGCGCTGGTTCACCACCAGCGGCGAGCCGGTGTACGACGCGCAGGGTAATTTCAAAGGCTACCGCGGTACCGGCAGCGAGATCACGGGCCGCAAACTGGCCGAGCAGCGCATCCAGCATATCGCCCACCACGACGTGCTGACCGGCCTGCCGAACCGCATGCTGCTGCAGGACCGCCTGCAACAGGCCATCGCCTATGCCAACCGCTCCGGCCATCCGCTGTGGGTGATGCTGATTGACCTGGACCGCTTCAAGTTCGTCAACGACTCGCTGGGCCACAAGGCAGGCGACCTGCTGCTGAAGACCGTGGCCACGCGCCTGCAATCGAGCGTGCGCGAGAGCGATACCGTGGCGCGTTTGTCGGGCGACGAATTCGTGGCAATTCTGAGCGAGTATCCGGACGAGTCCCTGTCACCGGCGATCGTGGAGCGCGTGATGAAGGCGCTGGCGCAGCCGGTCATGCTGGAGGGTAAAGAGTTCTTCGTCACCTGCTCCATCGGCGTAGCGGTGTACGAGGCGGACGGCACGCCGGCCCAGCACCTGATCGAACACGCGGACATCGCCATGTATTCGGCCAAGAAGCGCGGCCGCAACTGCTTCCAGTTCTACCAGCCTGCCATGAACGAGGAGGCGCAGGAGCGCATCCGCATCGAGAGCGCGCTGCGCAATGCGCTGGAGCGCAATGAATTCGTGCTGCACTATCAGCCGCAGGTGGACATGGAAACCGGCCGCATTATCGGCATGGAAGCCCTGCTGCGCTGGCAGCATCCGGAACTGGGCATGGTGCCGCCGGCGCGCTTCATCGGTCTGGCGGAAGAAACAGGGCTGATCGTGCCGATCGGCGCCTGGGTGCTGCGCACGGCCTGCATGCAGGCCAAGACCTGGCACGACGCAGGCTTCAGCGGCCTGCGCGTGGGTGTGAACCTGTCGGCCCGCCAGTTCGGCCAGCAGAATCTGGTGGCGTCGATTGCGGGCGTGCTGGCTGAATCCGGCCTGCCTCCGTCCGCGCTGGAAATCGAGCTGACCGAAAGCCTGTTCATGAACGATGTGGCGCAGGCCGTCAGCCTGCTGCACGAGCTGAAGGCCCTCGGCGTGGCGCTGGCCATCGACGATTTCGGCACCGGCTACTCAAGTTTCTCTTACCTGCGCAACTTCCCTATCGATGTCCTGAAGATCGACCGTTCCTTCGTTTCGGACATCGCCACCGATGCGGATGATGCGGCCATCATCATCTCCATCATCGCCCTGGCCCACAACCTGAATCTGCGGGTGATCGCAGAAGGTGTAGAATCCGAGGAGCAGCTGGAATTCCTGCRCCGTCACGGCTGTGACGAAATGCAGGGTTATTATTTCAGCCGCCCGGTCGCCCCGCCGGAGTTCGAGCAGATGTTGCAAGAGGGCAAGCAATTGGATGGCGGGCAGCCGGCACTGCTGCGTGCCTGACCGCGCCGAAACAGGGAAAAGAAAAATGCAAACCACACCTCTGCACCGCCAACAGGTGCGCTCAGACCATCGCACGCGCGATGTAGTGAATCAGGCCATTGCCGCCCTGCCCGAGATCGGGCTGCGCCGCGCTGCCGAATTTCTGGCCGCCATGGGCGTGCCGCACCAGGTTGCCGTGCGCACGCTGATCTATCCTGACCAGCGCCGTGTTTAAGCATGCAACGGCGGATCGATGATCCGCCCTACCTGACACGATCCGGCGTAGGGCGGATCATTGATCCGCCATTTCAGCTCCGCCTACTTCTTCCTGGCCTGCGCCACCTGCTGCCGCGCAGCCTTGCGCAACTCGGCCTGTTCGAAACGCGCCTTCTGTTCCTCGGTTTCCGGCACCAGCGCCGGCACGGCCAGCGGCTTGCGGTCCTTGTCCACCGCCACCATCGTGAAATAACAGCTGTTCGCATGGCGCACCAGGCGCTGCTGGATGTTCTCCGTCACCACGCGAATGCCCACCTCCATCGACGTCCGGCCCGTGTAATTCACCGACGCGAGGAAGGTCACCAGCTCGCCCACATGAATCGGCTGCAGGAACATCACCTGATCCACCGACAGCGTCACCACATAGCTGCCCGAATAGCGGCTCGCGCAGGCATACGCCACGCTATCCAGCAGCTTCAGAATCGCGCCACCGTGTACGTTGCCGGAAAAATTCGCCATATCCGGYGTCATCAAAACAGTCATCGTCAGCTCGTGAGCCGACCAGTGCATCGGGCTTTCCATTTCAGGACATCCAGTTGTTGTAATGCCCCTAGCTTACCAGTTCAGCGCGCAGGCGGCGAAGCGGTGACTTTGCCGACGCTGAAAACGCCCGAAAACGCTGGATCTTCGCCGGACATGGCGATACCCAGCGCACCACCCGTGGGCTGGTTGCCCGACAAATCCATCTTGCCGCAATAGCCCGTGCAGATCCACGCAGTGCCCGCCTGGTAGCGTGCGTCCAGGCTGATCACCTTGCCAAGGCGCTCCTGAATGCGCTGGCCAAATGGCGCGCCGCCGATGCTGCTGAAGCGGCTTTTGCCCAACTGGGCGTGCAGGTTGCCGACCAGGACCAGGTTGTATGCCTTGTGCGAGTAAGCGGCCAGGAAGTTGCGCGCCATGGCCTGCCCGCGGTCCGCTTCACCGGCATCCGCATCGATACCGGACAGCGTCACACCGGGCGCCGGCAAGCCGCGCAGATCGCGGTACAGCGCCAGCATGGCCTGGCTCGCGCGTCCGTCTTCGGTCTTCCAATGCGGTGCGGACAGCAGCACCGGCTCATCCGCCTCCTTGCGCAGATAACGGCCCGCGGTCGCAGACTGCGAAGCCGGGAACTCAAGGAAGACGCGCACCTCCTCGCCATTGCTCACAAACTCGCGCACGCACTGGCTGAAGAACTTCGGAATCTCCGTCGTCCCATGCAGCTCACCAAAAATCACCGTACCCGCCTGCGGCATTTGCGCCTTCAGCGTGGAATAGCAGCTTGCCTGCGCAAGCGAAGTAACAGACCAACACACGGCCAGCAGGCCAATCGAAGTTCGCATAGGTAGATATCCCGATTTCGCCAGACCTTATTCGACCATATTTCTTCATAAACCACCACAAATGGCTTATGCTTGCCCGCATGCTGAACGTAGACCTGTTAAAAACCATTGGCCTGTTTTTCGTCACCGCCATTGCTGAACTGCTTGGCTGCTACCTGCCGCTGCTCTGGTTCAGCGGTAAAGGTCCCGCGTGGCTGCTGCTGCCGGCGGCGGCCAGCCTGGCGGCGTTTGTGTGGCTGCTGACCTTGCACCCGGCAGCAAGTGGCCGCGTGTACGCCAGCTATGGCGCGATCTACATTACCGCTGCCATCGGCTGGCTGTGGGTCGTCGACGGCCTGCGTCCATCGGCAACGGATCTGATTGGCGCGGGACTGGCACTGGCCGGGGCAGCCGTCATCAGCGCCGGTGCGCGCTCATAAAGAAAGGGAGAAACAATGAAGTGGAGACTATTGGCGGCGTCAATGGCGTATGCAGCGGCGTCCTATGCGCAAGCGGCGCTCACGGCGGATCAGGTGAAGTCGTTTACCCTGCCGAACGGAATGAAGTTCATCGTCCTCGAAAGCAGCGCGATTCCGAACGCGAATATGTACACCTTCTGGAAAGTCGGTTCGCGCAATGAAGCGCCCGGCATCACCGGCCTGTCGCACTTCTTCGAACACATGATGTTCAACGGCTCCAGGCATTACGGACCGAAGATGTTCGACCGCACCATGGAAGCCAAAGGCGGCGCGAACAACGCTTACACCAATAGCGACGTGACGGTGTATCAGGACTGGTTCCCTGCCAGTGCGCTGGAAACCGTGTTCAAACTGGAAGGCGACCGTATCGCCAGCCTGTCCATCGATCCTAAGATGGTGGAGAGCGAGCGCGGCGTGGTACTGTCCGAACGCAGCACGGGACTGGAAAACTCCAATGTGCGCATGCTGATGCAAGACCTGAACAGCGTCGCCTTCACCGCCCATCCTTATGCGATTCCCACGATCGGCTGGGAATCCGACATCAAGTCGTGGAACCAGAAAGACCTGGAGAACTACTTCCACACTTACTACACGCCCAACAACGCGGTGGCTGTGATCGTGGGCGATGTGAAAGTGGACAACGTGAAGCAGCTCGCAAACAAATACTTCGGCAGCATTCCCAAACGCCCTGTTCCGCCGGCCGTACGCACCAAAGAGCCTGAACAGAAAGGCGAACGCCGCCTGTTTATCGCCAAGGCCAGCGCCAGCGCGCCGAACGTGATGGTCGCTTACAAGGTGCCGGAAGCGAGCCACCCCGACTACTATGCGCTGGACGTGCTGCAAAGCCTGCTCGCGGACGGCAAGACTTCGCGCCTGTACAAGGCCCTGGTCGACACGCAGATCTCCAACAGCGTGTCCGCCTTCAGCACCGACGGTTTCGATCCCGGCCTGCTCTATTTCTACACCGTCTCCGCCGGCAATGTGGGCACCGACAAAATCGAAGAAGCGCTGCTGGCTGCGATCGACAAAGTGATCAAGGACGGCGTCACGGAAGAAGAACTGCAGAAGGTGAAGAACGCCAAGTTGCTGAACCTCTATCGCGCGCAGGAAACCATCAACGGCAAGGCGCTCCAGCTGGGCAATCACGAAGTATTCTTTGGCGATTACGGCAAGATGTTCGATGAACCTGCCCAATACGAAAAGCTGACCGTGGCCGATATCCAGAACGTGGCCGCCAAATATCTGAAGAAGTCGCAGCGCACCATCGGCGTGCTGGCCGCGAAAGAGGAGTGAACGAATGAATAAACTGATCGCACTCACCCTCGTTGGCGCCGCTGCGACCGCGCAAGCCGCCGACTTCAAGCTGCCCGCCTTTGAAACCACCAAGCTGCCGAACGGTCTTACCGTCTACATGATGGAGCGCCACGAAGTGCCGCTGATTTCCGTGCGTGCCGTGGTGAAGGCCGGCGCTGTGAACGRCGGCCAGCAGCCCGGCCTTGCCAACCTGACCGGCGATGCCATCCTGCTCGGCAGCCTGACACACAACAAGGCCGCCATTGACGAAGCTTTCGACTTCCGCGGCGGTGTGCTGTCCGGCGGCAGTGGCACGGAACAGAGCACGGTGCAGGCGAACTTCGCTCAGAAGGACATCCCTGTCCTGCTGCCGCTGTTTGCTGAACTGATGCAGCAGCCCAGCTTCGACGCCAAGGAGCTGGACAAGCTGCGCGGCCGCAAAATGAATGTGCTGCGCCAGGCCAAGGAAAGCCCGCGCCAGGTGGCGGGCACCTATTACCGCGCCATGCTGTTCGGCGGCGCGGCATATGGCAATCCGCCAGGCGGCACCGTCAACAGCCTGGGCGCGCTGAAGCAGGACGATGTGCAAGGCTTCTACCAGCACTACTTCCGTCCCGATAACGCGGCCATCATTGTGGTCGGCGACTTCGATCCGAAAGCGATGCGCCAGCAGGTCGAGACGCTGTTCGGCCAGTGGCATGCGGAAGGCCCGGCGCCACAGCGCGCCGATTACGGCCAGGTGCATGCGGACAAATCGCGTGTGTGGCTGGTGAATAAGTCCGATGCGATCGAAACCACTTTCCTGATCGGCGGTCCGGGCATCGCGCGCAATGATCCGGACTATGTACCGCTGCAGGTGCTGAACACGATTCTCGGTGGACGCTTCACCTCATGGCTGAACGACGAGCTGCGCACCAATACCGGCCTGACTTACGGCGCCAGCAGCGCCTTCAGTCCTTTGTCGCAGACCGGCACTTTCTCGATCTCGTCCTTCACCGCGCTGCCGAAAACGGAAGCGGCGCTGGACCTGGCGCACAAGACTTACGAGCGGCTGTGGGACAAGGGCATCGACAAAGCTACGCTGGAATCGGCCAAGGCCTATGTGAAGGGCCAGTTCCCCCCGCGCTTCGAAACCAGCGAACAGCTGGCGGCCCTGCTGGGCGATATGTATGCGCTGGGTGTGAGCCGCGACCAGATCGACAACTTCATGCGCGATGTGGACAGCTTGACACCGGAACGCGCCAGGCTGCTGGTCGAGAAGCATTTCCCGCGCAAGAATCTGCAGACCGTCCTGGTCGGCAAGGCGGAGTCGATCCGCCAGATCGCTCAGAAGTATGGCGAGGTGACCGAGCTGGAAATTACTGCTGACGGGTTCCAGCCTAAACCCTAACCCCTAACCCCTGGTGGCAGCCACGATGTGGCAGCCACCTTGTCAGAGCCGCGGGTTTCGGCGAAGTGGCAGCCACCTTGTCAGAGCCGCGGGCTGCGGCGAAGTGGCTGCCACATCGTGGCTGCCACTAGGGCTTGCCGGTTTTAAAGTCCCTGCGCCTCGATATCTGCCAGGGACTCGCGTCCCTTGGCGGTGACTTCAAAGCCGCCTTCCACCGCAACGATGTGCGACTTCTTGCCGAGGAAAAGCGCCACATCCGCATCCACCGGCGCGGCAGTGTTATCGATCAGCGCTTTCAAGGTCATCACGCAGCGCCGCAGGAACAGGCGTTCCTTGCCCTGCTCCGTGAGCGTGATACGGCCGTCGCGGCCAAAGGAAATCAGTTTGATGCCGGACAGGCGCTTGCTGTTGCGGCCCACGCAAGCGCTAGGCTTGCCCTTGATGCCGCGGGCAACCTCGTCCAGCGCGTTGAATTCGTCGGTGCTTAATTTTTCGTTCTTCATTGCTTGCTAAATCCATGATGGGCTACTGCGGCCATCATGGTACGCGCCCACGCGGGGCGGAGCAAGCTACTTGAACGCGCGGAATGCCAGCCAGACGATGGCGAAGCCTGCCACTGCACCAATACACAACAGCGCCTGAGTGGTTCGCGTGTGCAGGTCGATACGGCGACCAAGGTAGATCTTGTTGTGCAGGGAATTGCCCATGATGGCCTCCGGTAGATCAATGAGAC
>NZ_JBFRDW010000175.1:0-9489 GCF_052113985.1 Pseudoduganella sp. RAF53_2
AGCGCTACCAGCTCGACGTCACCATTCCTTAAGCGCGGAGGATCTCCTCCACCAGCTGGGCTGGTTCCTTGCGGATGTCGAGGATCAGCCCGGCTTCATCGTCGTCCAGCGGCTCCAGCGCGGCGCATTGGCTGTCCAGCAGCGACAGCGGCATGTAGTGGTTCACGCGCGCCAGCATGCGCTGAGCAATCACTTCGCGGCTGCCGCTCAGGTGCGCAAAACGCAGCGCGGGATCGGCGGCCCGCAGCTGGTCGCGATAGCGCCGTTTCAGCGAAGAGCAGGACAGCACCAGGCCTTCGCCTTGGTCAACTGCCTTGAGGATTTGTTCAGCCAGGCTGGCCAGCCAGCCCGCGCGGTCTGCATCGTTCAGCGGAACACCGGAGCGCATCTTCGCGACGTTTTGCGGCGAATGGAAGGTGTCGCCCTCAAGGAAAGGCACGCTCAAATTCTCCGCCAGCCGCTTGCCCACCAAGCTCTTGCCGCAGCCGCTGACGCCCATCATTACCCATCGCTTTTTGCTCATGATTTCCTTAAATGATAGCGCTATCAGTTTAGACCAAAGCGCCCGTCAAGGGCAAGCGCTTTAGGCGCTTTCGCGCGCCATCAAGGTGAATCCGAGATCGATGCTATGGGCCGCCGGTTTTTCGCCGCGGATTGCGGCATGCAGCAGGGTCGCGGCCTCGAAACCGATCTGGTAGCGCGGCGTGGCGATGGTGGTGACGGATGGCTTCATCCATGCCGATGCAGGCAAGTCGTTGAAACCGCACACGGCCAGCTGTTCCGGCACATTAATGCCGCGCCGCTGGCATTGGTAGACCGCGCCGTGCGCCAGGTCGTCGTTGCAGCAGAAGATCGCGTCCAGGTTGGGAATGCGCGACAGCATGCGGCCCAGCAGTTCCGCTCCCAGCGCAATGGTGGAAGGATCGGGCACCATCACCTCCAGCTTTGGGTCGGCCATGCCGGCCTCCTGCATCGCCTTGCGGTAGCCATCGCGGCGGCGCAGGGTACGTTCGTCCAGCTGGGCGCCCATGAAACCGATGCGCTTGTGGCCCTTCTCAATCAGGTAGCGCGCCATGGTGTAGCCGGCGTCGAACTGGGAGAAGCCGACCGACATCGCCGCCGGATTGGGCGAGATGTCCATCATCGACACCACCGGCACGCGCGAGGTGGCCAGCATCTGGTTCACGCGATCGCTGTGATTCAGGCCGGACAGCAGGATGCCGTCCGGATTCGACTGCATATGCGCCGACAGCAGCTTTTCCTCTTCCGCATCCGAATAGCGGGTATTGCCGATCAGGAGCTGGTAGTTGGCGGGATCAAGGGCGGCCTGGATACCGGCCAGAACGTCGGTAAACACGGCGTTGGACAGCGAGGGCACCAGCACCACGATCACATTCGAATGGGCGGACGCCAGCGCGCGCGCCGCGCGGTTGGGCACATACCCCAGCTGCTGGATCGCCTCTTCCACGCGTTGCCGCAGAATGGACGACACCAGGTCGGGCTGATTGATGGCACGGGATGCCGTCATCGGCGCTACACCGGCGAGGTTGGCGACATCGGTGAGGGTGACTTTGCCGCTGGCGCGGCTTTTAACGGAAGGACTTTTGCTCATTAACGGGATTTCGCCATGAAACCCCTAGGCTGTCAATTCTAATTGCCGTGTTAAGCTCCCCGCTCCAACAAAAGGGAGACAAATGAGCCGTACCGGACGCCTGTTCCAGCTGATGGACGCCTTGCGCGGCAATCGCCGCCCCGTCACCGCCGCCGCGCTGGCGGAACGGCTGGGCGTGTCCGAACGGACCATTTACCGCGACATGCAGACCCTGACCGAGCTGGGTGCGCCGGTGGAAGGATCGGCGGGGCTGGGCTATCTGCTGCGCAGCGGCTTCTTTCTGCCGCCGCTGATGTTCGGCGCCGACGAGCTGGAAGCCCTGGTGCTGGGTGCACGCTGGGTGCGGCGGCAGGGCGACCCTGCACTGGCCGAGGCGGCGTCCAGCGCGCTCGCCAAAATCGCCACCGCCACGCCGAAGGACCTGCGCGACGATATGGCCGATACCAGCCTGTGGGTGCCGCTGGTGAACGAGGAGGCCGCATTCGAGGTCCACGTGCAGCCCGCGCGCGAAGCGATCCGGCGCCAGCACAAGCTGCGCATCCGCTACAACGATTTGCAGGGGGCGGCGTCCGAGCGCGTGGTGTGGCCGTTTGCACTGGCCTTTTACGACGGCAAACGTCTGCTGGCCGCGTGGTGCGAACTGCGCCAGGCGAACCGCCACTTCCGTATCGACCGCATCGAACATGCCGAGCCGCTGACGGAACGCTACCCCATGCCGCGCCATGCCCTGCTCAAGCGCTGGCGTGAAGAAAACGGCATTCCCGAAGACTCCTGACAGAAACTGACAGGGCAGGGCGATAGCATGGCTCCATTCGATCAACACTTAATGGAGTTCACCATGCGTCTGTACCACCACCCGATTTCTTCCAATGCCCGCCGTGTATTGATGGTCGTGTCGCATCTCGGCATTCAGCTCGAAGAGACTGTGATCGACCTGATGAGCGAAAACGACCGCCGGCTTTTGCTGGAAGTAAATCCGAACTGCAAAGTGCCTGTGCTGGAGGACGACGGCCTGCTGCTGTGGGAGTCCGCTGCCATCATGCAATACCTGGCGGATAAGGTACCTGGCAACGCGCTGTATCCGCACGATCCGAAAGCGCGGGCCGATATCAATCGCTGGATGTTCTGGGCCTGCCAGCACTTCTCGCCGGCCATCGGCGTGCTGGTGTGGGAGAACGTGTGGAAGAAATTGGTCACCGGCATGGACGCTGATCCTGCCGAGCTCGCACGCGGCAGCAGCGATCTGCACGACTTCGCGAAAGTGCTTGATGGACATCTCGCGCAGCGCGAATGGACTTGCGGAAATTCCGTGACGCTTGCTGACTACACCTTGGCGGCACCCCTGATGTACATGGACAAAGCGAAGCTTCCGCTCGCGCAATATCCGCATCTCATCGCATGGTTCGCACGCATGCAAGCCTTGCCGGCATGGGCGCAAACACAGGTCGCGTGGTAATTTGTGAGTTTGTGTGAAGTGCCGCACATTGTGCAGGACGTGCGAGGCTTAATATGGACTCGTCTCTTTCAGGACATCCCTAGTTTTGGACTTAGCCCGCTTTCGAGCGGGCATTTTTTTTGTTAGCATGTTCGGCACCTGAAGCTGCATGAAACGCCTATCGCTTTGCAAGGAGTGATCGATCATGGAGACCGCAGCACCTGCCGAAGCCAGCATCGACCGCTGGCAACAGAAACGCCAGCAAGCCTTCAAGGATATTCCTGACGAAGGCCGCACTATCCGCTATCTCGGAAAAGACTTTCACGTTTATCCCAACACCTTCTGGCCATTCAACGACAGCCAGCCGTTGGTGCGCAACTTCAAGATCGAGCCTGGCGACAGTGTGCTCGATGTGGGCACGGGTTCCGGGGTGATTGCCGTTTTCGCCTGCTACCGCGGGGCTTCGCGCGTGCTGGCGCTGGACATCAATCCGGCCGCCATTCGCAGCGCGAAGCGGAACGCGCACGATCATGGTTTCGACGGCGTGATGGAAGTGCGCCGTTCCAACTTGTTTGAAAAGGCGGGTGACGAACAGTTTGACGTCATCACCGCGAACCTGCCTTTCCGCAATAAGCACGCGCACGATGTGGTGGCGCGTTCGCAGTGGGACACCGACTTCCGCACCAACACTGAATTCTTCGCGCAGGTGCGCCGCCATCTGAAGCCCGGCGGACGCATCTACTTCGCCCATTCCAATTTCGGCGCGCCGGATGCAGTGCGGCGGTTGGCGAAAGAGGCGGGCTTCTCGATTCGTATGATGGCGCGCTCGCCGGCTGCAAAAGCCGAGGCCAAACAGTTCTATGCCTTCCTCATCAAATAAGGGCTTGCTGGACGCGGTCAACGCCATGCGCGCGGTGGCGCATTTGCCGTGGCGCGACAAGGTCAAACGTGTCGGCGTGATTCTGACCTCGTCGCGCTCGGGTTCCAGCCTGCTGAAAGGCGTGCTGTCGGCACACGAAGGCATTGCGGCGCTTGATGGCGAGGCTGAGCCGTATCTCGCGCTGACCGGCAATGGCTTCGGCTTCAACGCGGAGAGCGATGCCTTCAATGTGCCCGTCAACGCTGATGCGCTGGCCGATTGCATCTTCGATGGTCTGAGCGTCGCCGGCGAATTCATGCCGCCGCTGCCGGCATTGCAGGCGCGCTGGGAACGCCGCTTGCTGATGCAGTTTCCCGCGCTGTTCACGCAGCGTGACGAGCATGGACAGCTGCGGCACGTGCTGGATGAAACGCTGGCGCACGTCATGCGCTATCAGCACGAGATGTCGGAGCGAGAACTGCAGCGCATCGTGCTGTCCGCTGTGTACTGGCGCGAGCCGTGGCGCCTGGATTATTACGACGGCCGTCTGGGGCCCGGCGTTGCGGGCTTCTTCAATGAACCCGCCAAGATCGAGGAACCACCGTTCGTGCTGCCTTCGCTGTTCCGGCGTCCCTTCATCAGCGACGATGCCGAAGACAAGGTGCTGCTCTTCAAAACACCATCGGACGCTTATCGCATCGGCCTGTATGAGCAGCTTTTCCCGCAAGCGGAAATTCGCTACATCCACCTCACGCGCGGTTACGCGCAAACGGTGAATGGACTGATGGATGGCTGGCTGTCGCATTACGGCTTCTTTGCGCACGATATGGCGCGCGCTGGACACACGCTGGATATTGTCGGCTATTCCGAGCGCCAGCCTTTCGGCCGCGGCTGGTGGAAATTCGATCTGCCGCCGGATTGGCACACCCTGTCCGGCGCGAGCCTGGAAGAAGTTTGCCTGCATCAGTGGCAGTCCTGCCATCGTGCGATCCTGGACAGCGGCGTACCAGCGCTGCGCGTGGCCTTCGAAGACTTCCTCGCGGCGCCTGGCGAAACGAGCGAAGCAATCTTCGACTGGCTCGGCTTGCCGACGCTTCCGAAAGCGCCCGTGTTGCCGGTAACGATGGCCACTGAAGCGCCGCAGCCCGGCCGCTGGCGCAAGCGCAGCCATCTCCTGCTCGCGCTGGGCCAGCGTACCGATGTGGCGGAGATGATGCAGGCCCTCGGCTATCACATGGAGCCGGAGGGCTGGCAGTGAACCGCCGCCTGCTGGTGCCGTATCTGATGGGACAGCACCGTGCGGGCCTGGCGCGCGTGCGCGAATTGGATGTGCAGCCGTGGAATGTGATCGATGTCGCCGAATGCGCCGCGACCGCAATTGCCGACCGCAATGAGCAGATGCGGAACATGGGCAGGATTTATGCACGGCTGGCATCGGCGGTGCGCGAGGCGGCGCAAGCCGGCGAGCGGCCTGTCAGCATATCGGGCGATTGCGTGTCGACGCTGGGCGTGATGGCGGGACTGCAGCAGGCGGGCCGGGAGCCGCAGCGCATGTTGTGGCTTGATGCGCATGGCGACTTCCATACCTGGGGCACCACGCAGACCCAGTACCTCGGCGGCATGCCGCTGGCGATGCTGGTTGGCCGTCCGGACCGGCGTAGCGAAGCACGTGGCGGCATCGATGCATTGCGTAATGCGGTCGGCTTGCAGGCTTATCCAGAGCAGCACGTGCTGCTGTCCGATGCGCGCGACCTTGATCCCGGTGAAGATGAAGCCTTGCGCAATTCGCAGGTGGAGGTGTGCCGCATCAATGACATCATGCCGCGCCTGTCGCCGCACGAAAGCCTGTACCTGCATTTCGATACCGACGTGCTGGATGCGGAGCAGGAGATGCCTGCGCTGAAGTATCACGTGAAGGCCGGGCCGCGCATTGCGGATATCGCAGCCTTGTTCCGCCAGCTGCGCAATTTTCCTCTGGTGGCGGTGTCGGTATCAGCCTGGCATGCGGAGAAGGATGAAGGCGACCATGCGGCGCGCATATGCCTTGAGCTGCTGGATACGCTGCTTCAGGCGTAGTGGCGGGCATTGATGACGCCTTTCTGTCGCAAGGCGATCAGCACCTGGCGCGTTGCGGCGTCGGCGCCGAGGTGGTCGGTGTCGAGTACGAGTTCTGGTTTCTGGGGTTCTTCGTAGGGCGATGAGATGCCAGTGAAGTGTGCGATTTCGCCGGTGCGTGCCTTGCGGTACAGGCCTTTCACGTCGCGCTGTTCGCATACGGCGGCCGAGCAGCGGCACCAGGTTTCAATGAAGTCGCCGGGCAGCATCAGGGCACGCGCGCGAGCGCGGTCCGATGCGAAAGGCGAGATGAAGGCGGCCAGCACGATCATGCCTGCGTCCACAAACAGGCGTGCGGTTTCGGCGGCGCGCCGCACGTTCTCGGTGCGCGCTTCGGGACTGAAGCCAAGGTCAGCGCACAGCCCGTGGCGCAAGTTGTCGCCATCAAGAACGAAGGCACGGCAGCCGGCTTTCGTCAGCTGCTCTTCGACTGCCAGGGCGAGTGTGGTTTTGCCCGAGCCGGACAAGCCGGTGAACCAGACCACGGCGGCGCGGTGGCCATTCAGCTCCTCGCGCTGCCTGCGCGATACGGCGCCATGCTGCCAGACGATGTGCTTGTTGTTCATGTCGATCAATATACTCATCTAAGCGATGCGCACGATACTGATTGTTGGAGCAGGGTTTTGCGGCGTTGCGTGCGCGGTACAGCTGCTGCGCTCCGGCGCGCGCGTGCTGCTGCTCGAACGCGCGCGGCTTGGCGGCTTAGCTTATGCATGCTGCGGCGCTGAGCATTTGCTCAATGTCCCGGCGGGCAAGATGAGCGCCTTCGATGACGATGCGGACAGCTTCGTGCGATTCGCAGGCTCGCGCGCTTCGGACTTTGTGCCGCGGCGCGTTTATGGCGACTACCTTGCCGCACTTGTCGGCGAGGCGGCGCGAACGGCAGGTGATCGCCTCACGCGCGTGTCCGGCCAGGCCATTGCACTACGCCGAGATGGTGCAGGCATGATCGCCACGCTGGCCGACGAGCGCATCCTGCATGCTGATCGCGTGATCCTGGCCACCGGCCACTTTCCACCCTGCGACCCGCTCCGTTCCGCACACGGCTGGCGCGGCTTGCATCACGGCGGCGCCGGTGACGATGGCGATCACCCGCGGCGGGAGGGCGCGCGCTACCTGGCCGATCCTTGGGATGGACGGGCGCTGGCGGCGGTGCATCCTGCGGAGCCGGTGCTGTTGCTGGGCAGCGGATTGACGGCAGTGGACATGGCGCTGACCCTGCTCGCGCGCGGGGCGCGGCAGATCACCATGCTGTCGCGCCATGGGCTGCTGCCGCAGGCGCATCGCGGCTTGCGCGGGCCACCGCCGGCGCAGGACATCGGCCCCCAAGCCTTATGGGGCGATGCGAATACGGTGCGGGAGCAGTTGCGCGGACTGCGCCGCTTCCTGCGCGCGGCTGGCACGGCATGCGACTGGCGCGATGCAATGGTGGCGCTGCGCCCGCATGCGCCGGCGATCTGGCAGGCCTGGACTGAGCGCGAACGGCAGCGCTTTCGGCGCCACGTGCAGGCGTACTGGGACAATCACCGCCACCGTATATCGCCCACCGCATATGAGCCGCTGCAACGGGCGCTGATGGATGGCCGCCTGCGTGTGATGGCGGGGCGGGTGCTTGAATGCACGGAGGACGATGAGCGCGTGCGTGTCACCTTGCGCCGGCGTGGCGCGGCGGATGGCCAGCAACTGGTCGTGGCGCGGGTGATTAACTGCACGGGAAGCTGCGCGTCGCCAGTGCATTGCGATGATCCGCTGATCGCCGGCTTGGTGAGCGCGGGCGCGCTGAAGCAGGACGGGAGCGTGGCGCCAGCGTGGGCGGACCGGCTCGATTACGTCGGCCCCTGGCTGAAAGCAAAATATTGGGAAGCGACCGCGGTGCCCGAGCTGCGGCGATTCGCAGCGCTGGCCGCAGCGCGGGCGCTTACATGAGCAGTACGTCGGTCAGCGACTTGACCTCGTCCGAAGATTCGTTCATGACCGCAGTCAGCGTGCCTTCGCCGACCGCGAAATCGATGGTGTGCGCGGACACCGGCGTAGTCGCCCCAGGCGGCGTATGGAGAGGCGAGGGCACCGGCGCCAGATCGTTTGCYAGCAGCAGCGTATCGCCCAGCGTTTCCGGCGGCAGCGCGCGCATGCCGGTCCACATGGCCTCCACGGCTTCCATCACGTTCTCAGGAATCATCAGCTTTTGCAGCACGCCGCGGCCAATGGCGACCTCGCCGTGCTCGACCCATTCCTCCGGCTCGCCTTCCATCACCTGCGGATAAGTTTCAGCCTGGGCCAGCATATAGAAGCCGCCGACTTCGTGGACGATGCCGGCAAACAGCGCGGTATCCGGATCGACATGGCTGACCCGGCGCGCAATCACCTGCGCCAGCGCCGCCACGTGGGCCGTATGCTCCCATAGCTGCGCCGCCTTGGCTTTCAAAAGGGGATTGCGGATCTTGCTGCCCAGCTGGCGCATGATCAGCGATGCGACCAGTGACTGCAGCGTGCGCACGCCCAACCGGTGCACGGCCGACCGCACCGAGGAAATTTCCATCCCCGAACGGTTGTACGCAACGGAATTGGCGATTGCCACGGTGYGTGCGGCCATCAGCGGGTCAGCCTGAATCAGCTTGGCCGCGTGGTCGACATGGCAATTGGGATCGTTGAGCGCCTGCTGAAGCTTCAGCGAGGCGTTCACATTGGTGGGGAAAGCGAGCTCACCGCGGCCGGCTTGCTCCGCGATGGCTTTAAAGGCGTCCAGTCTGTCCATGCGAAAATTATATGCAAAAATTGCCCCAAAGAACTATTTTGAGACAAAAATAACGATGAATTTTTCCGCAGGCGCAACGCTGCCGCGATTGAAAAGCTTAATTTGCTTTTTTAGCCTTCGCTGAAAATCGCGTCGCAGCCCTCGCGGGTGCCTTCCGTGTCTTCCAGTTCATCGACCAATTCCAGGTCGACCAGTTCTTCTACGGCATTGGTAAAGCTGTTGTGCTTGGTTGCGCCGATGAGACGGTAGATGTCGCCGTCTTCGTTGCGGACGCCGATCAGGAGCTTTTCCTGGCGCACCACATCCGGCGTGGTGGTTTCCAGCAGCAGGTTGGCGGTGATCTGTTTATCGAAATGCGCTGGCTTGACGCCGTCGAGCAGGGTGGTTTTCAGCATTGTTTTCAGTTTCTTCAGTTTGGAGTACCGGCGGCGATGGTCGCCTTCAAGCCGGACAGTGTACGTTCAAGCGCTTCGAAATCGGCATCGCTGTACTGGCCGAACACATTGCTGCCCCAGGCGACCACTTTCGGGAACACGTCCTGAAACAGCTGATCGCCTTGCGGCGTGAGGCGGACGAAGAAGGAACGCTTGTCTTCCTCATTGCGCTCGCGCTCGACCAGGCCCTTCTGTTCCAGCCGTTCGATCACGCCGGTCAGCGTGCCCTTGGTGATCAAAGTGTGGTCACCCAGTTCTTTGTAGCTCATTCCCGGCGTG
>NZ_JBFRDW010000176.1:0-9479 GCF_052113985.1 Pseudoduganella sp. RAF53_2
GTTCAGCGTAGAAGTGCCGCGTGAAGTGCCGATCATGCTCAGCCCCCGCGAGCACGTGGCGCATGTCTGGCTATCGTGGCTGGAAGCTGCGGACAAATGCTTCTCGCCCTCCAATGCGGAAGCGGTCCTGCAATTGCCGCATCAGCTAGCAAAGTACAAGGCATAACGCAGCGTGCGTTCTCAGCGAAACTGTGGATAATAGAAACATCCACGTGTGTTCGCGAGGACGGCCACCATGCCAGACACCCAGGACATTTCACCAGAGCAGCTGCAAGTCGGGCTCTATATCCACCTCGATCTGAAATGGTTCGAGCATCCGTTTGCCTTCAGCCAGTTCAAGATCAAGTCTGAAGACCAGATCCGCACCTTGCGCAGTCTCGGCCTGCAAACGATCCGTTTCGATCCTGCCTTGAGCGACGTAAGTCCCACGCCCGCTGCCGGCCATGCGCCGCCGGCACCCGCCGATGAAGCATCGCGCGCGCCGCCCCCGGATTCACCCGAGCTGTTAGCCAAGCGCGCCATGATGGCGCGCATCCAGGAGCAGCGCGAGAACGCTGCGCGCATCGAGCACGCCTTTGCCGACACGGCCAAGTCGATCCGCAATATCGAGAAGAATCTGTTCTCGCGGCCGGAAGAGAGCGTGAAGCAGGCGACGGAGCTGATCGGCCAGATCACGGACTCGATCCTGGTCGCGCCGGACCTCGCCATTCACGTCATGGGCGACAAGGCCGGTGGCGAAGAAATTTATGTGCACTCGCTGAACGTGACCATGCTGTCCATGATGATTGCGCGCGACATCAAGCTGCCGGTGGAAGTCGCCAATGCGCTGGGCATCGGCGCGCTGTTCCACGACATCGGTACCAAGAACATTCCGGACCGCGTATTGAACAAGCACGAAGCGTGGACGCCCGCAGAGCAGAAGCTGTACGAAACCCATGCCCATGGCGGCGCCGAGATCGGGCAGGGGATGCACTTCCCGAATGCTGCGATTGCGATCTGCCGCGACCATCACGAAATGTTCGATGGCAGCGGCTACACGCGCGGCCTGAAGGGCGAAGCGATCGGCCTGCTGGCGCGCATTGTCGCCATCACCAATTACTACGATGAGCTGTGCAACCCGCTGAATGGCAGCGCCGGCTTGACGCCGCACGAAGCGCTGTCGCTGATGTTCGCCAAGCTGCGCACCAAGTTCGATCCCAAGCTGCTGCAAGTGTTCATCCGCTGCCTGGGCGTTTATCCGCCGGGGACCATCGTGCAACTGGCGAACGGCGCCACCGGCATGGTCGCGACCGTGAATACGGACAAGCCGACCAAGCCGGTGCTGGTGATTTACGAATCCGGCGTGCCGCGCGAAGAAGCCATCATGGTGGACCTGGACCGCGAGCCGGATCTGAACATCGTGCGCTCGATCAAACCGGCGCAGGTGCCGAAAGAGATCTTCCATTACCTGAGTCCCCGCAAGCGTGTCAGCTATTACTTCGACGCCGGCAAGCCGGGGCAGGGGGCTGGCGCGTGATCGCCGAACTGCGGCAGCTGATGCTGGACCACAGTCCGCAGATGATGCTGCTGGTCGATCCGTCCGACTTGCGCATTATCGTCACCAACCGTGCGGTGGGACAGGCGCTGGGTTACAGCAGTGAGCAGCTGCTGTCGATGCAGATCACCGATATCGAAAGCTCGCTGCAGGACGTGTTCTACTGGGAAGACGTGCGCAACGGCCAGTACCAGCTGATCGAGGCGCAGGAAGGCGAATATCACTGTGTGGACTCGACGCCGATCACGGTGATGAAATCGGTGCGGCCCGTGGCGTACGAAGGCCATACCCTGCTGCTGGTGCAGGCGCGCGACGTGCGGCAGGAACGCAAGGTGGAGGACACGCTGGAGCATACGCTGTCCCAGTTGCGCACCACGCTGGAATCGACCGGCAACGGCATCCTGGTCATTGACTGGCACAACAACATCGCCAGCATGAACCGCCTGTTCAGCCAGATGTGGCGCATTCCCGTGGATTTGCTGCAAGCGGGGAATGACGCGGCGATCCTGGCCTTCCTCGCCAGCAGCGTGGAGGAATCGGAGTTGTGCCGCGAACGCCTGCAGCAGGTGGTGGACCGCGCCGAAACGGAAGACACCTTCCGCCTGAACGATGGCCGCGTGTTCGAATGCCGTTCGCGTCCGCAGTATCTGGGCGAGCGCATTATCGGCCGCGTGTTCGGCTACACCGATATCACGGAACGCCAGCATGCCGAGGAAGCGCTGCGCGAATCGCGCGATCAGCTGGAGAGCCGCGTGCTGGAACGCACTCTCGCGCTGCAGATGGCGAATGAAACGCTGGAGAAGGAAAAGGAACGCCAGGCCGAATTGATCCGCAAGCTGGGCGAGGCGCAGAACCAGCTGCTGCAATCGGAGAAAATGGCATCCATCGGCGTGCTGGCGGCCGGCGTGGCGCATGAGATCAACAACCCGGTCGGCTTCGTCAACTCGAACCTGAGCAGCCTGCAGCGCTATGCAGGGGCCTTGCTCAAGCTTCTGGACGGCTATGAAGAAGCGGCGGCGCGGCTGGGGGATGCCGACCAGCAGACTCTGGCCGCGCTGCGCCGCGAAGTCGACGCCGATTATGTGCGCGAAGACCTGGGCTGCCTGCTGTCCGAGTCGATGGATGGCCTGGACCGCATCAAGCGCATCGTGCAGGATATGAAAGACTTCTCGCACGTCGGCGCCGGCGACGTGCTGGTGTCCAGCATCGAGGCGGGCCTGGACAGCACGCTGAACGTGGTCTGGAATGAGCTGAAATATAAAGCCGAAGTGGTCAAGGAATACGGCGGCGTGGCGCCCATCGAATGCATTCCCTCGCAGCTGAACCAGGTCTTCATGAACCTGCTGGTGAACGCGGCCCATGCCATCCGCGAACGGGGCCGCATCACCGTGCGCACGCGGCAGGATGCGCAGAATGTGACGGTGGAAGTGTCCGATACCGGCGGCGGCATTCCGGAAGAAAACCTGGGCCGCATTTTCGAACCCTTCTTCACTACCAAGCCGGTAGGGAAGGGCACGGGCCTGGGCCTGTCGCTGTCCTACGGCATCGTGCAGAAACACGGCGGCCGCATCGAGGTGGACAGCATCATCGACAAAGGGACCACCTTCCGCATTATTTTGCCGCGCCAGTCGGTTAGCGAGGCAACCGTGTCACCGCCGCACAATTGATCAGCGGCAAGCGCGGCAGCGGGGGTACAATCAGGTCCATGAAGCTCCGTGTTGCCACCTATAACATTCACAAGGGCGTGTCGTACCGCAGCCATCCGCGCGTGCATGCGCTCAAGAATGCCATTGGCGCCTTCCATGCGGACCTGGTGTTCCTGCAGGAAGTGCAGGGGCAGCATGACCGTATCGAAGCGATGTATGGCGACGAGCAGCATGGCCACCGCAACTGGCCGAAGAAGGCCCAGCATGAATTCTTTGCGGGCGAGTCGCACCAGTCCGTGTATGGCCTGAACGCGCAATACGATCATGGCCACCACGGCAATGCGCTGCTGAGCAAGTACCCGATCGATAAGTGGAGTAATACCGACATTTCGGATCACGCCTACGAGGCCCGTGGCATTCTGCACTCCATCGTGCAGACGCCGGACACCACCGTGCATTGCTACGTGATCCATCTTGGCCTGTTCGAGCGCAGCCGTGTGCGCCAGGTCGAAGCCCTGATCGAAGCGGTGAGGCATTCCGCACCGAATAACGAGCCGGTGATTATCGCCGGCGATTTCAACGACTGGCGCAACACTCTGAGCGCCAAACTGCGCAAGGCGCTGGGAGTGGTCGAGGTCTTTGACGACGTCGGTGCCGGCTCCAGCCTGGGCGACCTGGTCCGTACCCTGGCGCGGCGTGAGGCAGCCGTCCGTCCAGCCCGTACATTCCCGGCAGCCTTGCCCTTTTTCAGGTTGGACCGCATCTATGTTCGAGGGTTCAAGGTAGAATCCGCGGAAGTCCTGCACGGCTCCATGTGGGCCAGGCTGTCGGACCACGCACCTATCGTGGCGAATCTCAAACTGGTGTCTTAGCCTATGCGCCCTGTCGAGTTTATAGCCGATAACGAAGTCACTCTCCTACACTGCGGTACCGAATTTTTCCCAGCCCTGATCGAAGCCATCGATCAGGCGAAGTATGAGGTCTATTTCGAGACCTATATCTTTGCCGACGATGACACGGGCAAGCAGATCAAGGCTGCGCTGAAACTGGCGGCCAGCCGCGGTGTGCAGGTGCGCGTGCTAACGGACTG
This sequence comes from Pseudoduganella sp. RAF53_2, assembly GCF_052113985.1. Classification (NCBI taxonomy): domain Bacteria; kingdom Pseudomonadati; phylum Pseudomonadota; class Betaproteobacteria; order Burkholderiales; family Oxalobacteraceae; genus Pseudoduganella; species Pseudoduganella sp. RAF53_2. The sequence continues at coordinate 4,271 of NZ_JBFRDW010000176.1, forward strand.
GTTCGGCACGGGCCACAAGGCCGCCAACCGCATGCATGAAGAGATGGAAGCGGCGGGCGTCGAACATCGCATTTTCAATCCCTGGTTCACGCGCGGCATTACGCGTACCCATCGCAAGATTTGCGTGGTGGACCGCGAGGTGGCGTTCGTGGGCGGCATCAACGTCAATGACGATATGTATGCGGATATCGGCCCGCGCATCCAGCTGGCGGCGCCGCGCTGGGACTTCGCGGTGTCCGTGCGCGGACCGCTGGTCGCCGTGATCCACAAAGAAGCGCAGGCCCAATGGCAGCGCCTGGGCCATATGGGCCTGAAGCAGCGCTATCAGCTGTTCAAGGAAATGCGCAAGGTGGCCAAGGCCGCCAGTGATATGACCGTACACGCGGGCTTCGTGGTGCGCGACAATCTGCGCAACCGTACCAAGATCCAGAAGGCCTATCTGCACGCGCTGGGCCGCGCGCGCAAATCGGTGCTGATCGCAAACCCGTATTTTGCGCCGGGACGCAAATTCCGCCGCGGCCTGGCGAAAGCGGCGCAGCGCGGCGTCGAGGTGGTGCTGTTGATCGGCGTCGGCGAAATCTGGCTGCAGGATGCCGTTGCCCACTCCTTCTATCCAAAGCTGCTGGCGGCGGGGGTGAAAGTGGTTGAATATCGCAAGACGCAGCTGCACGCCAAGGTGGCGGTGATCGACGATGACTGGGCCACGGTCGGCTCCAGCAACGTGGACGGGCTGAGCCTGTTCCTGAACCAGGAAGCGAACGTGGTCATCAAGGATGCCCGCTTCGCTCAAGCCCTGCGCTGCCAGATCGAGGCGGCGGTGGCCGAGGGCGTGGAAGTTCATGCCCAGGATTTCGAGCACGTCGGACGCTTCAAACGGGTCGGCTACGAAATCGCTTATGTTGCATATAAAACACTAATGAGAATTTTTGCTGTAGGGAAATACGCATGATGGACAATGTACGCATCGACAAATGGCTGTGGGCAGCGCGCTTCTTCAAGACCCGCCAGCTGGCCATCGATGCCATCGACAACGGCCGTGTGAAGGCCGGCGGCGACCGCGTCAAACCGTCGCGCGCGGTCAAACTGGGCGACAAGCTGCATATCGACAATGGTTCGGATGAGTGGGATGTGCTGGTAGTCGGCCTCTCCGACAAGCGCCAGTCCGCGCCGATCGCCCGCACGCTATACGAGGAAAGCGAAGACTCGATCGCCCGCCGCGCCAAAGAAGCCGAGCGCCGCCGCTTCTTCCACGAACCCGGCGCCGACATCAAAGGCCGCCCCACCAAACGCGATCGCCGCACCCTGGAAAAAATAGGGACGTAACACCATTCCGCCGGCGCGGAAATGTGTTGCGTCCCCATTTTTTGCGCCCGGTCACACCTGCGTCATTGCTGCTTCGCAATAATAGAACCTCACCTCTAGAACGGCGTTTGACTTTTAAGTCCTGCTGGATAATAGTACGAACGTTCGCAAATCTTTTTGCACCAAAAGAGCCTGTTGGAGAGAGAATAAGATTTTTCCTACATCTCTGAATGGGTACTTACCGTGAGTGGCATTCTTATTAATACTCCAACTAAATTCATGCGCAAAGGCGAAATGACCCGGGCAGCCATTCTGGACGTGGCCCTGGACCTGGCGAGCCGTGACGRCCTGGAAGGCCTGACCATCGGCGTGCTGGCCGACAAAATGAACATGAGTAAGTCCGGCGTATTTGCCCATTTTGGTTCGCGCGAAGATTTGCAGATTGAAGTGTTGAAGCTGTACCACCGCCGTTTCGAGCAGGAAGTCTTTTACCCGGCCATGAAAGAGGCGCGCGGCCTGCCGCGTCTGCGTGCCATGTTCGCGCACTGGGTGAAGAAAGTCAGCGTCGAAATCGCCTCCGGCTGCATCTATATCAGCGGCGCCGTCGAGTACGACGATCGTCCCGGCCCGATCCGCGAGGAACTGGTCGCGATGGTCTCGGCCTGGCAGGGCGCACTGCTGCGTTGCGTGCGCCAGGCCATCGAGAACGGTGACCTGCGCACGGAAACGGACGCTGGCCAGCTGGTCTACGAGATGTACGGCCTGATCCTGGCGCTGCACCATGAAGCCCGCTTCATGCGCAGCCCGGGCAGCGTGGATAGAGCCACCATCGCCTTCAATCGCTTGATCGAGAATTACCAATCCTAACGCTGCGTTTCAGCAGTCTTCAAATAGTCTAAGCCTTCTTCAGGAGAAAAAAATGGGTCAATACGTCGCGCCAATCCGTGATATGCAGTTCGTGCTGCACGAGCTGCTGAACGTGGAAGAGAAGCTGAAGGAACTGCCGGCGCACGCGGAAACCGATGCCGACATCATCAACCAGGTGCTGGAAGAGGGCGCGAAGTTCACCTCCGAAGTGCTGTTCCCGCTGAACCACTCCGGCGACCGCGAAGGCTGCCACCACGATGCCGCGGCCAAGACCGTGACCACTCCGAAGGGCTTCAAGGAAGCGTACAAGCAGTACGTGGAAGGCGGCTGGGCCGCACTGGCCTGCGATCCTGAATACGGCGGCCAGGGCCTGCCTATCGTTCTGAACAACTCGTTCTACGAGATGCTGAACTCCGCCAACCAGGCATGGACCATGTACCCAGGCCTGTCGCACGGCGCCTACGAGTGCCTGAAGGAACACGGCACCGACGAACAGAAGCGCCTGTACCTGCCTAAGCTGGTTTCCGGCGAGTGGACCGGCACCATGTGCCTGACCGAGCCGCACTGCGGCACCGACCTGGGCATGCTGCGTTCGAAAGCCATCCCTAACGCCGACGGTTCCTGGAACATCACCGGCGCCAAGATCTTCATCTCGGCCGGCGAACACGATATGTCCGAAAACATCCTGCACCTGGTGCTGGCACGCGTGCCGGACGCACCGGAAGGTTCGAAGGGCATCTCCCTGTTCCTGGTTCCTAAGTTCCTGCCGAACGCTGACGGTTCCATCGGCGAGCGCAACCCGATCTTCTGCGGCGCGATCGAAGAGAAGATGGGCATCCACGGCAACTCCACCTGCCAGATGAACCTGGACGGCGCCAAGGGCTGGATCATCGGCCAGCCGAACAAGGGCCTGAACGCGATGTTCGTGTTCATGAACGCCGCCCGCCTGGGCGTGGGCGTGCAGTCCCTGGGCCTGACCGAAGTGGCGTACCAGAACGCGCTGGTGTACGCGAAAGACCGCCTGCAAATGCGCTCCCTGTCCGGCGTGAAGAACCCGGACGGTCCTGCCGACCCGATCATCGTGCACCCGGACGTGCGCCGCATGCTGCTGACCGGTAAAGCCTACGCTGAAGGCGCACGTGCCTTCGCATCCTACGTGGCACTGCAGATCGACCGCGAACTGAACCACCCTGACGAAGACGTGCGCAAGGAAGCCGGCGACGAAGTGGCGCTGCTGACCCCGATCATCAAGGCCTTCATCACCGACAATGCATGGACCGCAACCTCCGACGCGATGCAGGTGTACGGTGGCCACGGCTACATCAGCGAGTGGGGCATGGAGCAGTACGTGCGTGACGCTCGTATCAACCTGATTTATGAAGGCACCAACACCGTGCAGTCGCTGGACCTGCTGGGCCGTAAGATCCTGATGGACAACGGCGCCAAGCTGCGCAAGTTCGGCGAGAAAATCCGCGCGTTCGTGGAAGAAAACGGTACCGACGAAGCGATGTCCGAATTCATTACCCCGCTGGGTGACCTGGGCGAGAAAGTCGGCAAGCTGACCATGGAAATCGGCATGAAGGCGTTCCAGAACCAGGATGAAGTGGGCGCTGCCGCCGTGCCTTACCTGCGCGTCGTTGGCCACCTGGTGTACTCCTACTTCTTCGCGCAGATGGYCAAGATCGCGCTGGAAAAGGAAAGCACCGGCGACAAGTTCTACACCTCCAAGCTGGCAACCGCGCGCTTCTACTTCGGCCGCCTGCAGCCTGAAACCGCAACCCTGATCCGCCAGGCACGTTCCGGCGCCGCCAACCTGATGGCCCTGGACGCCGACCTGTTCTAATTGTCTGAAAGCGCCGTTGGCCCTTTTAGAACCCAAGGCAAAGAGCAGGTGGCTGCCACATCGTGGCAGCCACCAGGTTTCCGCCTCTGGTTTAACAAGAAGCCGCCGGCACACCACAAAGGAAAAACATGAGCAACTTCAACGTGAAAAAAGTAGCCGTGCTGGGCGCGGGCGTGATGGGTGCGCAGATCGCGGCCCACTGCGTCAACGCCAAAGTGCCGGTCGTGCTGTTCGACCTGCCGGGTAAGCCGGAGCATGTCTCCGGTGGCACGCCAAAGAACGGCATTGTCCTGCGCGCCATCGAGAATCTGAAAAAGCTGTCCCCGGCGCCGTTCGGCGACAAGGCCGACGCTGAACTGGTCCAGGTCGCCAACTACGAAGACAACCTGGACCTGCTGGCCGGCTGCGACATCATCATCGAAGCCATCGCCGAGCGCATGGACTGGAAGCATGACCTGTACAAGAAGGTCGCTCCGCACATCGGCCAGAACGCCATCTTCGCCTCCAACACTTCCGGCCTCTCGATCGAGAAGCTGGCTGAAGGTTTCGACGCGGACCTGAAGGCGCGCTTCTGCGGCGTGCACTTCTTCAACCCACCGCGCTACATGCACCTGGTGGAACTGATCCCGACCGCTGCCACCAAGCCTGAGATCCTGGACCAGCTGGAAACCTTCCTGACTTCGACCCTGGGCAAGGGCGTGGTGCGCGCAAAAGATACGCCTAACTTCATCGCCAACCGCGTGGGCATCTTCGGCATGCTGGCCACCATTCACGAAGCCGAGAAGTTCGGCCTGTCCGTGGACGTGGTCGACGACCTGACCGGCGCAAAACTGGGCCGCGCCAAGTCCGGCACCTTCCGCACCGCGGACGTGGTCGGCCTGGACACCATGGGCCACGTGATCAAGACCATGCAGGACAACCTGGCTGACGATCCATTCTTCGGCGTCTACAAGACCCCGGCCGTGCTGGCCAAGCTGATCGAGCAGGGCGCCCTGGGCCAGAAGACTGGTGGCGGCTTCTACAAGAAAGTCGGCAAGGACATCAAACGCCTGGACTTCGCATCCGGCGAATACGTTGAAGGCGGCGCGAAAGCAGCCGACATCGTGGCCCGCATCCTGAAGGAAAAGGACCCGGTCAAGAAATTCAAGGCGTTGCGCGAGTCGACCAACCCGCAAGGCCAGTTCCTGTGGGCGATCT
>NZ_JBFRDW010000177.1:0-9426 GCF_052113985.1 Pseudoduganella sp. RAF53_2
GCTGGCCGGCAGAGCGGGCAAATATTTGCTGATCGGATCGTCCAGGCCAAGCTTGTTCTCGTCGGCCAACTGCAAAATCGCGGCGGCAGTAAATTGCTTGGTAATAGAACCAATTCGATACCTGGTCTTGACGGTATTCGGGATCATCCACTCACGGTTGGCCGCGCCGTAGGCCTTGCGGAAAACAGGTTTGCCATTGCGTGCGACCAGCACCGTGCCGGTAAAYAGCTCGCCCCGAACATACTCTGTCATCAGCGCATCCGCATGCTCAAGAAATTTAGTGTCCGCTTGGGGCCGTGCGGCCGCTGGAGCTAGGCCGGACATCACTAGCACTGACAGGAGTGCGAACTGCGATAACGCCGGTTTAAAGATAATTTCAAAAATGGTAGGGATAATAGGAGTCAAAGTTGATTTCATGTATGGTAGGGAGCAGGGCGGCCCGCCGCTTCGCTCTTAATATAAGATTTAGGAATATTGAGAACCAAGAATAACGTTTTTCAAAAGTATAGCCATGAGCAATTGGGGCTTCGGTCGAGGATTAATAGAGAACGTGAGCGGCGGCTACTGGCCGTAAGAAGGCTATTCACCACGCTCACGGATGTAACTATTGATTGCTTTGCCGTAGAGCTCTGTCTCCATTTCGTAGGTCATGCCAATGCGCTCGGCCACGCGACGCGATGATTCATTCCCAGGAGTGATGAGTGCCCGAACTTTCGGTTCGTGCCGAACCTCGAACGCATAATTCAAGACTGCTGTTGCCGCCTCGCTTGCAATTCCCTTTCCCCAGGCGGCTTGATATGTATTCCATCCCAACTCCATCACAGTTGATTGCTCACGATAGAAGGCGCCGACATTACCGACGAGCTGACCAGTTCGCTTCTCCTCTAGAGCCCACCAACCAGCTCCTTGCAGGACCCATAATCCAGCTTGGGAACTGAAGATTCGCCACGCCGTTTGACGGTCAGCTGAGCCCAAGTGAGCAGAGCTATCGGGATTCGCCAAATGGTCCGCAAATAAGTCGAAGTCGTCGCGCCGATATTCGCGAAGCGTAAGTCGTTCTGTCTGCAGGTACGGTACGAAAATGGAGAACGCAGAATTCATCAGGAGCCTATCCTTTAGATCATTAGCTGTGATCAACTGTCCGGTGTTGGTGATTGCAGCCACACATTTAAAAAAATGCTCGTGAGGCATAATGAAGACTCTAACTCACCCTATCAGTCTGAGCCAGGTCAGTCTGAGCTACTACACATAAGTTTCTTACGATATTAACTAGTTCGATTAGGTGTTCAGGCGGCGAGCGCCGCCCGATTGGCGGCATCACGCATTGATTCAGAAGGCAAGCAGCCAAACTGGCGGCGGAAGTCGCCAGCAAAACGGCTTGCGTGTTCATAACCGCACTGGGCTGCAATTTCTGCAATGCTACGTCTCCGCGCATCGGTTGCAGTGCCAAGCCCGCGGATTAAGATACGCGCTGCATTTAGCCTCATTGCTTTTAAATACTGCTGGGGGGGCAGGCCTAGACAGCTCTCAAAATGGTATTGCAATGTCCGTTCGCTGACATGCGCGGCGGCACAAACGTCAGCCATTGTGAACTCTTGATCCAGGTGCACACGCATAAAGCGGATCGCGTGCCGCACGACGGAACTCCGTCGTTCCGTGGCAGCAGAATGAGCTCGCGGGATAGTGTCGCTATTCATTGCCAAGGAGAGGGCCAACACTACAGTACTGCGAGCAGTTTCCATGATTTGTGAAAATGAGAGGGTGCCAGGCCAGCTTAAGTTATTGTCCAGCGCATTACTCATGATTTGCCACAAATTTTGCAGCATGGATGCTGCATGCGAGTCGAGAGCTACCACACCTTGCTGCAGCGCCGTCTGGATTGGTGAAATGTGCGCCCCGTCGTCGCCAAAGACTACTTCCTTATCGATGACAATACCCAACATGTCGGTTTGACCGGTAGTGCGGAAATCGTATTCCCTACCTCCTTCAAGCGCCACTATTGAATTGGTGCTCACAGGCTGCCGGTTGATAGTCAGAGAATCGTTACGGCCGAGGGTCAGGCCGAACACTAGGGTGTCCGAAGGTGGTTCGACGAACTGGTGAAGAGACTGGTTTGTTGTTTCTCGGATAATGCATGCTTTCCCATTCAGTGCGATCGCAATATTCCCGTGGAATTTACCACGGCTAATCTGGCAGTACTCCTGGTCCCACCCCGTCATTAAGCGAGCGTGTTCATCGATATCTTCGGTGTTCCAACGTTGAATTTGAGGAGTAGAGGGAAGCATGGCGGACCTCCTGCAACTGGATGAGTTAATTCTTAGTCTTGGTTGGATAGTACGAAGCGTACGCCCAGAGCCAGGAACAACAGGCCATTCGTCAGCAGGGCAGTCGCAGTAACGCCTGCGGCTTTAGTTTTGGCTTCGAGCTGGCGAGGGCGATGAAGATTGCCAGGTCGTGGATGCCACGCATAATTCGAGGGAGTTTTCAGTAAGATTTGTAAGGTAAGAATTTGCCGCTAAGTACTACATGGACTCGGTCGCCCTTTGCATCCTCCTGGCGGTCAATCTGAATCGAAAAGTCGATAGCGCTCATGATGCCGTCTCCAAACTCCTCGTGGATCAATTCTTTGATGGTAGTCCCATAGACGTTGATCATTTCGTACCAACGATAGATTAGTGGGTCCACAGGAACTGCGGTCGGCAGAGAGCCCTTRTAAGGCACCACCTGAAGCCAATTCGTTTCCTCGTCGGTTAGACCAAAAAGATCCTTTGCTATCGCAGCCTGCCGCTCATCTAGGCACATCTGACCTAGCATCGCAGCAGTTGTCCATTCTTTGCTCTGACCCAGCTTGGCGGCGATATCCGCCCACTTCATTTTCTGTGCGACTTTCGACGAAATAATCTTCGCAGTGACGTGTTGACGGTCCATCCGACCTCCTAATTATTGGGACGAAAATTCTCTGGATTTCCCGAGGATGTGCAATCCACTGACACGAGCACACTCGGCCAAGTAACGGTAGCAAATTCGGATTGAGTCGCGCCGCCATCAATCGAATAAATCCGGCCAATCTCTCCTGGAGAGGCTTCGAGCATGTGCCGTGGTGGACTGCTGCAACCCAGACAAATCAGGGAGCAAGCTGGCCTGTCCCAACTGGCCGGCTGTGCAAATCGAGGGCTGCGCACGGGCGCAGTAAATGGAACACACCTGTATGCATCGATCGAATAGGCATGCAGCCCGAACGTCTGGCCAAGTGCACGCTAAGAATGGCAGGCAATTCACACAACTTGGCAGTTTGGGGTGGCGGACGTGAACTAACTTTAGAGATGAGGAGAAGCACGCCGAACCTACAGGGGCGACGTAACGCGACGTTCCGAAGGCCACTAAGGAGGGAATATCATGTTTAGCGTTTGGGGGCGAAAAGTAGCCCGTCGTCCATTAGGATTCGTAGCTGATTACTGTGAAATTTGCGGGGAGCCGAAAGCATTCAAGCTCACCCGTCTCGATTTAGTAGGTCATATCTGCTATGTCAGGTTCGGCCATGGAGAACTCATGGGCTATGAGCGAACGTGTACTACTTGCGACACGTTCTTCGAAGCCAACTCAGCAGAGTATRCCGGCGTATCGCGAATTTCTTGGCCAATCGAAGCGTTGCTGCGAAAAACACGTCCGCGTTTTGAAGATGTAATGGAAGAGCGTCGCGCTCTCGAAAAGCGACTCGGCTCAGATCGACATCCACTTACTCAAGATGAGCGAATGGCGCGGATAAAGACTCCTTTCGTTCTACTTTCTCCTATCGTTGAGAGGCGCTTCTCAACGACCCGCCTCGATATGGGAATTCTTCTAGCCTTTGCAGTGGCCGCGGGGTTGTGCGTTGCCGTCGCTGGTATTGCCGAAGCCTTTGTTCCCGAGGCTACCGATTGGTTGTTCGCGTTTGCGTTGGCAATCGGCAGCGGGCCAATCATCTGGCAATTTAATGCATCTAGTTCGCGCTACATGCGAAAGGAAATCTTGCCGATCCTCGTTAAACTGCTTGCTCCGCTAAGACCAAGTCAGGACGAAGTCGAACGGACTTTGCTCGAGTTCAAACAGGCAGGACACACGATTGGAAATAAACTTGAAGCGTCTGAAGTACTTCAGAGTATGGGACTCTCCCCGTAATAGGTTCAGATTGCTAGCCTTACTGGAAATTGTCCCCGTTTCTTACGTCATTGCACGGGGCTCCGCATCGATTGTGACCAAGCGGCTAGTGATCTGGTCACGTAACGCTCGACGCCGTCTGCGAGCGAAGACGACCGAGCCTCATATGCAGCGGCGATCTTTTTGTGGCGTGGACTAATACTCGAAGCACGTGTCCGGTAGGCTCAACGTCGAGTAAGTAAGAGCACTAAGTCTACTAGGCGTGTAAAAGCATTTCCCCAACCCATCCTGCTGGAACCCAATTGTTCGCCATTTGAAGAGAAGTAATTGGTTGACCTTCACCCCATGGGAAGGATTACAGTGCAGAACATGAACATTGCTTAGCGAGCTTGCCATGGAAATCGGGAGCAGGATTTTTGAACTGTTAGCTATTGCAATTAGCGTAGTTGCGTTGTGCTGCTTGATCTATACCGACGCATATTCAGACGCCGCGCGAACCGAAGCGCGAGGTGTGGCAGCACTTACTCGTTTCATGGTGAGTGATGCCAATATCTAGCGCTGTGCACGATGGCGTCGGCTCCGGTAGGAGCAAAGGATGCCCTAGGAACGGATCACGTCAAAGGTCGTTCCAGAAGTAAAGGGGAGACGACCGCACAGCCTGGATTTGCGACATCCCTGCACGGCAGAGGAACGCGTAACAGCGGTGGTTGCAAGATGTTCTCCCCAAATCAAATAGTCAGCCTCACTGACCGTGTGGATGGCTTAATGGTCTAGTTTTTCCAATATACGAGATCAATAAGAGATGCCTTCTTTAGGCAGGCGATGCATTGCAATCATAGGGAGTTGATGTGCAGTGCAGCCGTCTCCTCTAGTTATCGTCATAAAAGGGTTAAATATGAAAATCACTAAACAACTAACAACTTTGGCGCGASCGCTGGCTATCGCCGCCGGTGGGCTGGCTGCGGCCATCCTGGCTGGCTGCGACTCGGCGAACAGCAAGCCTGCTGAAGCCCCGGCAGCGGGCGGTCCTCCGATCTCCGCCGCCGTGGTGGTGCAGAGGCCGGTCATCGAGACCCAGGAATTTTCCGGCCGTCTGGAAGCCATCGACCGCGTCGAAATCCGTCCGCGCGTCTCCGGCTTTATCACCGCAGTGAACTTCAAGCCGGGCAGCGAAGTGAAAAAAGGCGACGTACTGTTCGTAATCGATCCTCGTCCATTTAAAGCGGAAGCTGATCGCGCTGAAGCTGCCGCCAACTCGGCTCACGCCAAGGCCGACCTGGCGCGCATTGAGCTGGCACGCGCTGAAAAGCTGCTGGTCGATAAAGCCATCGCGCAACGTGAATTCGACGAACGCACGTCCGCACTAAAGGAACTGGATGCATCGGCGCGCGCCGCAGCTGCAGCTTACGAAGCAGCCAAGCTGAATCTGACCTACACCAATGTGGTGTCGCCAATCGATGGCCGCGTGTCGAAAGCCGAGATCACCCTGGGCAACCTGGTGGACCAGAACGCCGTGCTAACTTCCGTGCTGTCGCTGGACCGCATTTACGCCAGCTTCGACGGCGATGAAGCGACCTATCTGCGCGTTGGCGCCCTGGCCCAGCGCGGCAAGCCAGCCACCGTGAAGATCGGCCTGGCCAACGAAGAAGGCTTCCCGCATGAAGGCAAGCTGGAATTCGTGGACAACCAGCTCGACACCCGCACCGGCTCCGTGCGTATGCGCGCCACGCTGGAGAACAAGGACCGCGCCCTGGCGCCTGGCCTGTTCGCTCGTGTATCGCTGGGCGGCAGCGAAGCGAAGACCGATTCGCTGCTGATCAACGAACGCGCTGTGAACACTGACCAGGACCGCAAGTTCGTGTTCGTGGTTACTGCCGACAGCAAGGCTGAATACCGCCCTGTCAAGCTGGGTCCAGTCATCGACGGTCTGCGCCTGGTGCGTGATGGCCTGAAGCCGGGCGAGAAGATCATCGTCAACGGCCTGCAGCGTGTGCGCCCTGGTGCGCCGGTGACTGCACAAACTGTGGCCATGGACTTCAATCCGGACGCCGCACCTGCGCAGGGTAAGAAGCCAGAACAAAAGAAAGACGCCAAGGTCGCTACATCTGACAGCAAAGCTGGCACTTCTAAGGAATAAGAACCAATGCACTTTTCACGCTTCTTTGTCGATAAGCCGATTTTCGCGGCGGTCTTATCGATCGTGATTTTCGTGGCGGGACTGATTGCAATCTTCAATCTCCCGATCTCGGAATACCCAAGGGTTGTGCCGCCATCCGTGGTGGTGCGCGCGCAGTACCCGGGCGCGAACCCGAAGATTATTGCTGAAACAGTGGCTGCGCCGCTAGAAGAGCAAATCAACGGCGTCGAGAACATGCTGTACATGTCCTCGCAAAACACCTCGGACGGCGCTCTGGCGCTGACCGTGACCTTCAAGATCGGCACCAACGTGGAGCAAGCCGAGACGCAGGTGCAGAACCGCGTCCAGCGCGCGCTGCCACGCCTRCCGGAGGAAGTGCGCCAGATCGGCGTGACGACCGTGAAGTCGTCGCCCAAYCTGACCATGGTGGTCCACCTGCAATCRCCGAATGGCCGCTACAGCGACCTGTATCTGCGTAACTATGCGGTGCTGAACATCAAGGACCAGCTGGCCCGCTTGCCTGGCATGGGCGAAGTGCAGCTGTTCGGCTCCGGCGACTACGCCATGCGTATCTGGCTCGACCCGCAGAAAGTGGCGGCGCGCGGCCTGACCGCAGGTGACGTSGTYAAYTCGATCCGCGAGCAGAACGTACAGGTGGCAGCCGGTGTGATCGGCCARGGTCCGTCCAAGAACGCGGACTTCCAGCTGACCGTGAACACGCARGGCCGTCTGCAATCGGAAGAAGAATTCGGCAATATCGTGCTGAAGACCAATGCCGATGGTGCAGTCACCCTGCTGAAGGACGTGGCACGCATGGAGATGGGTTCCAACTCCTACGCGCTGCGCTCCCTGCTGAACAAYAAGTCGGCCGTTGCGATCCCGATTTTCGAGGCACCGAATGCGAACGCCCTGCAGCTGTCGCATGATGTGCGCGAGACCATGGCGCGCCTGTCGAAAGATTTCCCGGAAGGTGTCGAATACAAGATTGTGTACGACCCGACCCAATTCGTGCGCGAGTCGATCCGCGCTGTGATCCACACGCTGCTGGAAGCCATTATCCTGGTGGCGATCGTGGTGATCGTGTTCCTGCAAACCTGGCGTGCATCGCTGATTCCGCTGCTGGCCGTGCCGGTATCGGTGGTGGGTACGTTTGCGGTGATGCTGGGCTTTGGCTTCTCCATCAACACGCTGTCGCTGTTCGGCCTCGTGCTGGCCATCGGTATCGTGGTGGACGATGCGATCGTGGTGGTGGAAAACGTCGAGCGKAATATCGAGAACGGCCTGTCGCCGCGCGATGCAACCATCCAGGCGATGAAGGAAGTGTCCGGCCCGATTATCGCGATTGCGCTGGTGCTGTGCGCCGTGTTCGTGCCGATCGCTTTCGTGTCCGGYCTGWSCGGCCAGTTCTACAAGCAGTTCGCGCTGACCATCGCMTTCTCGACCGTGATCTCGGCCTTCAGCTCCCTGACCCTGGCGCCTGCGCTGGCGGCCTCGCTGCTGAAACCGCACGATGCACCGAAGGAYKYSCTGACCCGYRTCATGGACAAGATCTTCGGCSGCTTCTTCAAGTGGTTCAACCGCTTCTTCAACCGTGCTTCGCATGGCTACGAAACGGGTGTGACCGGCGTGTTGAAGCGCAAGGGCAGCTCGCTGGTGGTGTACGCCGTGCTGGCCGTGGCCGCAGGCTTCATGTTCARGCTGGTGCCGCCGGGCTTCATACCCGCGCAGGACAAGCAATATCTAGTCGGAATTGCCCAGTTACCTGACGCGTCTTCGTTGGACCGTACCGAAGCAGTAGTCCGAAAGATGTCAGATATCGCAAAAGGCACGACTGGAGTGGCGGACTTCGTGGCCTTCCCGGGCCTTTCTATCAACGGCTTCACTAATGCATCGAACACGGGCGTCGCGTTCACGCTGCTGAAACCGTTCCAGGAACGTACTAAACCTAGCGAGTCGGCACAGGCGATAGCGGATGAAATCAACCAGCGCATGGGTTCCATCGAAGGCGCTTTCGTGATGGTGCTGCCGCCGCCGCCAGTCAATGGCCTGGGCACCACCGGTGGCTTCAAGCTGATGATCGAAGACCGCGACAATCTGGGTTACGACGCGCTGTACAAGGCGATCCAGGCCGTGCAGATGAAGGCCTGGCAGAATCCGAAGCTGGCCGGCGTGTTCTCCAGCTATCAGATCAATGTGCCGCAACTGTTTGCCGACATCGACAAGGTGAAAGCAAAGCAGCTGGGCGTGCCGCTGGCCACGATCTACCAGACCTTGCAGATCAACCTCGGCTCGCTGTACGTGAACGACTTCAACCAGTTTGGCCGTACCTACCAGGTRCGCGTGCAGGCTGACCAGCAGTTCCGTTCGCACGCCGAAGACATCGCACAGCTGAAGGTACGCAACGACAAGGGCGAAATGATTCCGCTGTCGTCGCTGATGCGCGTGAAGGACAGCTAYGGCCCGGACCGCGTGCAGCGCTACAACGCTTACGTRTCGGCTGAACTGAACGGYGGCCCGGCTCCTGGCGTGTCGTCCGGCGAAGCGCAGGCTGAAATGACCAAGATCGTCAACGAAGTGCTGCCGAAAGGTATCAGCTACGAATGGACGGAACTGGTGTACCAGGACATCCTGTCCGGTAACACCATGATGCTGGTATTCCCGCTGTGCGTGCTGCTGGTGTTCCTGGTGCTGGCTGCCCAGTACGAAAGCTGGACCCTGCCGCTGGCGGTGATTCTGATCGTGCCGATGTCGATCCTGTGCGCCCTGCTGGGTGTGAAGCTGACCCATGGCGACAACAATGTSTTCACGCAGATTGCAYTGTTCGTGCTGGTYGGTCTGGCGTCGAAGAACGCGATTCTGATCGTGGAATTTGCCCGCGAACTGGAACACCATGGCCGCACGATCGTGCAGGCCGCGCTGGAAGCTTGCCGCCTGCGTCTGCGTCCGATTCTGATGACGTCGATCGCCTTCATCATGGGCGTGGTACCGCTGGTGTTCTCGCACGGTGCAGGTTCGGAAATGCGTCATGCGATGGGTGTGGCCGTGTTCGCAGGTATGTTGGGCGTGACCTTCTTCGGTCTGTTCCTGACCCCGGTGTTCTACGTGCTGCTGCGTACCCTGGCTGTGCGTCTTGAGAAGAAATCCCCGGCGGC
>NZ_JBFRDW010000178.1:0-9393 GCF_052113985.1 Pseudoduganella sp. RAF53_2
CCCGCACCTCGGGCAGGCGCGGTACCGGCGCCGGTGTTGGCGGCGGATGCAAGGGTGCTGGCCGTCGTGGGGGCGGCGTCGCTTGCTCGCGCGGTGAGGGCGCCTGGAGCGGTGGGGTTGACGGTGAACGTGCGCGCTACTGGCGGGTAGCACAGGCCCGCGTCCGCGCAACCCTGGTAGCCCACTGTGAGCTCGAACGGCGCGGCACTCGACACCGGCACGCTGACGTCGAGCGCAGAGTAATAAGTCTCCATCTCCTTGCCGAAATTCTCGTCATACTTGCGCTGGCCAGTTGGCAGCTTCGGCTGCGTCACGCCCGGACCAGTGAAGGACAGGCGTTCGCGATACAGGTGATAGCCCGGCGGCATTGCCCAATGCAGCGACACGATATGAGCATCGCGCAATTCTGCCCTGAGCACGAACGCTTGCTCTGGCGGCAGAAAATCGTCCGCCAGCGCGGAAGGCAGCCATGCCGCGAGCAGCAGCGCGCATAGCCAGTGAAAGATCGACTTCATGGAGTTCTCCGAAAAATGCGGCCTTCGTTGTCGATGGGCAGATAGCCCATGCCGGAGCGCTCGAGAAAATCGAGCCCGTCTTCCTCCAGCAGCATGGCCGTCGTTGTGCAGCTGCCTGCGGTGATGGCCAGCGGTGCGACGACGCTGATCGAGCGCCAGTACGACACCGGCATGCCGTTCAGTGGATTCAGCACATGGCAGTAGCGCCGTCCATTCACTTCAATAAACCGTTCATAATCGCCGCTGGTCGCCAGTGCGCCGCGTCCCAGCGGAATACTGGCGACAGTGGCGGACATATCTCGCGGGTCCTGAATGCCGATGTCCCAGGCCTCGCCATCCGAGCGTGGTCCGAGAAAGCGCATATCCCCGCCCAGATTCACATAACCGTGTTGGACGCGCAGCCCAGCCAGCACCTCGGCCGCGCGGTCCACCGCATACTCCTTGCCGAAGCCGCCCAGATCCAGCTCCATGCCGCGCAGGGGCAGAAAGATGGAATGCCCGTGGCGCACAACTTTGTTCCAGCCCACCAGCGGCAGGACCGCGTCCAGCGCGCCATCCTGTGGCATGATCCCGTGGCGAAAATCCCAGACCTGGCGCAGCACGCCGGACGTGATATCGAAGCGCCCCTCGCTGGCGGCGTAAAGCGTGTCCGCATAGCCCAGCAAGGCAAGCGTTTCATCGTCGCACTCCACTTCGTGCGAGCCTGCCGCTGTGTTGATGCGGCCAATCACGCTGTCGGCGCGGTAGCGCGAATATTTGCTTTCGATGCGGCGCACTTCATCGATCGCCTGGGTGGCCTTGGCGCGCGCAGCGTCGGTGTGGGCTGCCGCGATGCGGATCTCGCAGCGGCTGCCCATGGCGGAAAAAGCGGCAGTGTAGGTATCGTTCACCACAATCGTGTAAAGCCAATTTGCAGACTGGTGGCGCGCAGCGGCGCCAGGCCTGGGCTGCCGTCGCCGAATGCGCGCCAGGAGCCGCGTTGCTCGTAGCGTTCCACCTTCAAGTCCACGCTCCAGTCCTTGCCGATTTGTTTGGCGACCTTGACGCCCGCCGTAATCGCACCAAACGCCGACAAGCGCTGGTCCGCCGAAGTAAAGGCCGTGCCGCCGAACACATAACCGGGCGGGAAGGGCGCACCGAATTTGGCGTCGTACACAGGATCGAAGTAGAAATCGGCGGCGCGTTGCGAATACAGGCGCAGGGTGGGCGTGATGGTCCAGCCATGCGACAGCGACTGCACCCATTCCGCCGACAGCGTGTGTGCACTGATGCCAAAGCTGTCGTGGTAGTAGCGGTAGCTCAGGCGGCTGGTGGCATCGCGCTCGATGAAGCGGTGATTCCACTGAAGGAGCACGGTATCCTGATCGCGGCCGCGCGGCCGGTTGTCGACCAGCTTGTAGGGATCGGAGTAGTAACCGTGGCCGCTGCTGTGCGTGTAGGTGGCCTGGCCGATATCGACCGGCGTGAACACGCGCGTCACGCCTGCGAGGATGCTCAGTGTTTGCCGGCCTTCGTTCACCACCAGATTGTTGACGGGATTGATGGTGTCGTCCGAACCGCCGATGCCCAGCGCCCAGGTCGTGTTCTTGTCTTCACTGACCAGCGTTCCTTGCAGCGACAGGGCGCGCGAGCGGTAATCATGCTCGGTGGAGAAGGCCGCGCCCACGCTGACCGTGCCGCGCGACAGATAGCGGGTGATTGTCACGTCGCCTGCCTTGCGCAAATCGTCCATCTGTGACGCGCCGGAAATGGCCGTGTGATAGCGTGGCGACGCACCGGAGACATCGTCCACGGTGGCACTGCCCGCAATCGACCATTCGCCTGCCACAGGCGTCATGATGGAAACGGAGGGCGAATGTACGCGCACGCGGTCGAGTCCCGGTTGGTCTTCCTTGTAATACAGGTATTTGACGCTGATGGCGCCGCGCTCCGGCGGCGATTCGGCGTGGGCCAGGCCCGGCAGCAGCATGGCCGCTGCCAGCAGGGCTTGGCCTACGGGGGGTTTGTTATTCTCCATGGTGTTCCCTGTCAGTTGCAGCCGCAGCCGCCGCCACCGACGGCGCTGCCGCCGGAGGCAGCTTCCTTGCTGGCGTAAATGTGTTCATTGAAGCGGGTTTCGAGGGCGTCGCCCTGGATCAGCATGTCCGGGCGCGCCAGTTCACCTCTTTCCCAAGGCTGCACCGGCGGCAGCGCGCAGCCGGACAGCGCGGCAACAGCGCCGCACAGCGTAATGACGATGCGGGCCTTCATTTGATCGCTCCCAATGCCGCCTTGATGCGGCTTTCCAGCGCCTCACGATCGGCGGGACGGAAGCCGCTGTGCTCATACAGCACCTTGCCGTCCGGGCCAATCAGCACGCTGCTTGGCATGCCCTTGATGCCATAAGTGCGCGGCGCGGTGCCGCTTGGGTCGAAGGCGATCACGAAGCGTGCGGGCGTGTCGGCGAGGAAGCTGCGCGCGTCTTCGGCTTTGGCGTCGACATTGATGCCGACAATCTGCAAGCCCTGGCCGCCGTAGCGCGCCTGCATTTCATTCATCCAGGGGAAGGACTGCCGGCACGGCCCGCACCAGGAAGCCCAGAAATCGATGTACACCAGTTTGCCGTGGTACTGGTCCAGATTCACGGAGCCGGCAGGGCCGCTCAGCGCGAAGGTTGGCGCAGGCTTGCCTGGCTCCAGCGCGGAAGCGGGGGAGGGCAAGGCCAGTACGGCGCAGGCTGCGACGGCTGCCAGCGTGCCGGCGACGGCCACGGCGCGGGCAGCGCCGTGCTGCGTAGCGCGTGCCTTGCGGCGGCGCCAGAACAGCACACCTGCTGCGAGCACTACCAATACGGCAAGCATGGGATCGTTGCCGTTCTGCGCAGCGGAGCATCCACCACCGCCGCGGTTTTGGACCAGGCCATTGTTGACAGGGGCTGCTGCGAAGCCCTGGCCGCTGAGGGCGATGGTCCAACTTGCGCCCGTGGCTTGCAACGTCACAGTGCCGCTAACGTTGCCGGTGGTGGATGGGGTGAAGCGCACAGGCAGGTCGCACGAGGCGCCGGCTGCGAGTGTCAGCGGGAAGGCGCCGCAGGCATTGCTGTCGCTGCTGGCTGCAAACGGGCCGCTGAAAGTTGCGCTATTAATGATCAGAGCTGCGCTGCCGGTATTGGTCAGCGTGAAGCGTTTGACGGGGCCGGCGTCGCCGACATTGGCGCTGCTGAAGTCGAAGGATTGCGGGTTGACCGTGAGCGACGGCGTGGTCACCGGAACTGCCACGCCGCTGCCGTTCAGGCGCACGCTGAGCTGCGCGCCGCCATCGGTCATCAGGACCAGGTCTGCGGTGCGCGCGCCAGCTGCCGTGGGCTTGAAAGCCGAGATGATGGTGCAGCTGGCGCCGGGGCTGACGGTGCCGTTGACGGCGCAACTGCCTGCCAGCGTGAAGTCGGCGGGATTGCTGCCGCTCAGTACCAGCGAGGAAATCTTGAGCGCCGCATTGCCGTTGTTGCTCAGTGTCGTGGTGTGGGTGGCTGCCTGCTGGCCTACTTGCGTGTCGGCGAAGGCAACCGGGCTGGTATCGGACAGCACCGGGCGCGCTACCGCTGCCGTGGTGCCTGAACCGGTGATGCCTACCGACAGGTCAGGCGCATTGGAACGCACCAGCAAGGTTGCCGCCGCATTGCCTTCCGCTGTGGGCGCGAAGGCCAGCGGCACATTGCAGCTGGCCGCTACAGCCAGCGTGCCGCCGCAGCCGCCGCTGCCGATCGTAATGCTGGCCGCGCCGCTGACGGCGATGCTGCTGAAGGTCACGGGCACATTGCCGCGATTGGTGATGCTCACGTTTTGCGTTGCCGCACCGGCCCCGACGGTCTGGGCGCCGAATGCCACCGCCGTTGGATTGGCTGCCAATGCCGGCGCCGGTGCGCTCGCGCTGCCCGACAGGCCAATCGCCACCGCGCCATTGCTGGCGTTGGACGCCAGATTCAGACTGCCGGCAAACGGGCCGGCGGCCGTTGGCGTCGCCACCACAGTGACCGTGCAGCTGCCGCCCGCCGCCACCGGTGCAGATACAGCGCAGCTGCCGTCCAGTGTGAAGATGCCCGCATTGGCGCCGGACAGGCTGATGCCGCTGAAATTCAGCGGCGCCTGGCCCGCATTATTGACAGTGATGGTTTGCAGCGGCGATGCGGCGCCCGTTACCAGCGCGCCGAAATTGAGCGCGTTGGCGGAAACCGCGAGAGTCGCCGTCGGCGTGGCATTGCCTGTGCCGCTCAAGGAGACGCTGCTGCTGCCACCGGTCGCGTTATGGCCGATGTTCAGCGCCGCGCTGCGCGCGCCGCCCGCGGTGGGATGGAACACCAGTTGCACATTGCAGGTCGCGCCCGCGGCGACCGAGCCGCCCGCACTGCAATTACCGCCGCTGATGACGAAATCTCCGGCATTGGCGCCGCCCACGCCGACCGCGCTGATGTTCAGCACCGCATTGCCGGTGTTGGTGAGCGTGGTGCTGAGGGCAGCRCTGTCCTGTCCGACCGTGGTGCCGGCGAAGGTCAAGGTGGTGGGCGCCAGCGAGGCCG
Source organism: Pseudoduganella sp. RAF53_2 (assembly GCF_052113985.1). Taxonomy (NCBI): domain Bacteria; kingdom Pseudomonadati; phylum Pseudomonadota; class Betaproteobacteria; order Burkholderiales; family Oxalobacteraceae; genus Pseudoduganella; species Pseudoduganella sp. RAF53_2. The sequence goes on from NZ_JBFRDW010000178.1 coordinate 5,071, forward strand.
CCGGCGCGGCCGTCAYGTTTGGATTGCCGATAAAGGCTGCCAGGTCCGCGATTTCGGCGGACGAAAATTTGCCGTTGAAGAGAGAACCCATGCCGCCCAGGTTGGCGGCGAAAGCGTTGCTGATGACAGTCGGATTATTGGCTGCCCGGAGGATGCCGTTGACGTTATTGGCAGGCGTCGGACCGTGGCAGGAGGCGCAAGCGGTGCCGCCGGACACAGGCCCGTTCAGGTACAGGCTCTTGCCGTTCAGTGCATCGGCTGCTTGTGCGACGGGCGCCAGGGACAGCACGGCCCAAAGTCCGGCGGCGAGCAGTCCACCGCGGCGGGGCATTCGAATTCGGTTCATCGCTTCTCCATTCAATTTAAGATCCACAAACACTGATCGCGCAGGCGTTGCACAGCGCGTGTATCAGGGCGCATAGCCGCCAGTCCCGCCAGCGCTGGTAAGCTATCCCGAACAGCAAGCCGGGCGAGAACACCAGCGCTGCCGCTATCAGACCCGACCCCATATGCAGGGCACTGAAGGCGGCAGCGCTTCCGAACAGCGCCGGGAGGGGAGAAAAGCGCCGCAGAAGCCAGTCGTGCAAACCCGCACGCACAATCCATTCTTCTAGCAGGGGCGCCACGAGGAGGAGACGCACCAGGCCGGCCGGGTCCGGAAAAAGTAGGGCGGGGCCGCAGAAGAGGGTTGGGGCAAGCACTAGCTGAGCAATCTGTCAATGTTGTAACGGTCAATACCCGTCCGTGAAAAAATGGTTCAAAATTGAATGGAGAAATATTTTTTCGTTTCCGATGAACCTTTTTTCCTCAGCCGCGTATTCACGGCACCAGAGGAGAATTTGCATGCGGATTGGCGGGAGGGGTGTCGTGTCGGACGAGCTGGATGAGGGAGCGTTACTGCGGCGCATAGGCGGCGGGGACCGGCTCGCCTTCCAGGCCCTGTACCGCGCCTATTTTTCACGGCTGGCGCGGTTTTTGGACCGGATGACGCGTAATGTGCCGCTGATTGAGGAGGTCATCAACGACACCATGCTGGTGGTGTGGCAGAAGGCGAATACCTTCGATGGCAGCTGCAAGCTGTCCACCTGGATCTTCGGCATCGCCTACCGTCAGGCCCTGAAGGCGCTGCGCGGGCTGGATGAGCCGCTGGAGCCGCAGGAGGAAACCGTGGGCGAAGCGGGCACTGAGCCGGAACACGCCCTGGCTGCGCGCCAGCTGCAGAAAGGCGTCAGCCGCGCCCTGGATGCGCTGCCGATGGAGCAGCGCGTGGTCGTCAGCCTGACGTATTACCACGGCATGGCGTATCAGGAGATCGCCGACACCATGGGATGTCCGGTGAACACCGTGAAGACGCGCATGTTCCACGCAAAGCAAAGGCTGAAGGACATGCTGTCCGATCATATGGAAGAGATGCAATGAATACCCAACCCACAAAGACCGACACCGACCACCAGGCGCTGCAGGATCTGCTGCCCTGGTACGCCTCCGGTGCGCTGAACGAGGTGGAAGCGGGCCGCGTGCAGGATCACCTGCGCGGCTGCGCCGCCTGCCGCGAAGACCTGGCCTGGCAGCGCAAGCTGCTGGAAACCGAAGGTCCGCTGCCTGCCGGTCTGGACCCGGAACGCGCGCTGGCGCGGCTGATGCCGCAGCTGGACGAAGCGCCGGCTCCGATGCAGCCGCGGTCCGCCGTGCTGGCCGGCCTGGGCGCCCGCGTGCGCGCCTGGCTGGACGAAGCGCGCTGGCAGYGCTGGGCGCTGGCCGCGCAATTCGCCGTGATCGCCGTGCTGGCGGTGAAACTGCTGCCGGCGGATGAAGCCCCGGCTTATCAAGCGCTGGGTCACGGCCCGGCGTCCACGCCCGACGTGCTGGTGGTCTTCAGGGCCGATGCGCGGGTGCAGGACGTGCAGCGCATCCTGCAAGCCAACGGCGCCCAGATCATCGGCGGCCCGACGGTCACCGGCGCCTATATGCTGGATGTGGATGCCGACCATCAGAAGCAATTGCTGTCCGCATTGCGCGCCAACCCATCGGTGGAGCTGGCGGAATCGATGACGGCAGGGAGCCAGCCGTGAAACGCATCCTGGCATTCGCCTTATTCCTGCTTGCCGGCAGCGCCCTGGCGCAGCCGGGGCAGGACTTGCCGCAGGCGGGGCCTTTCGTCCCGCCCAAGGCGGAAGCGGCGGTGCCGGACACGGTCGAAATCCTGGTCATGCTGCATCTCCCGGCGCCGCACTTCCGCGCCGACAGCTACGGCAGCGCCAATTACCGTGAGGACGCCGGCCGGGCCGCCCGTCAGCGCATCGCCAGCGCCGTGGCGCAGGAATACAAGCTCGAATTGCTGGAAGACTGGGCCATGCCGGCGCTGAACGTGGACTGCTACCGTATGCGCCTGCCCGCCGGTAAAACCGCGGCGCCGGTGCTGGATGCGCTGTCGCGCGACGGCCGCGTGGAGTGGGCGCAGGAGATCCAGGGCTTCGTGGCGCAGGCCGGCAGCGATCCGCTGTACCGCGTGCAGCCCGCCGCCGGCCCCTGGCAGCTGGATGAAGTGCGCAAGGCGGCCACCGGCCGCAAGGTGACGGTGGCGGTGGTGGACAGCGGCATCGAGAGCAATCATCCCGACCTGCTCGGGCAGGTGTCGGTGGAAGAGAACTTTGTCGATGGCCAGAACTATGTGGCGGAGCTGCATGGCACCGCAGTGGCGGGCGTGATCGCAGCGCGCGCCGGCAATGGCGTCGGCATCGAAGGCGTGGCGCCGGATGCGCGCCTGATGGCCTTGCGCGCCTGCTGGCAGGCCGGCAGCGCGACCCGCTGCAACAGCTTCACCCTGGCCAAAGCCATGAATTTTGCCTTGTCGAACGGGGCGCAGATCATTAATCTCAGTCTGTCCGGCCCGCAGGACAGGCTGCTGCAGCAGCTGGTGGAAGTGGCCCAGGCGCGCGGCATCCGCGTGGTGGGTGCGGTCGACCCGGCCCGGCCCGACGGCGGCTTCCCGGCCAATACGCCGGGTGTGTTTGCCGTGGCCTCGGATGGCGCTCCGCCGCGCAATGGCATGCACGCCTTGCTGGCGCCGGGCCGCGATGTGCCGACCACCATGCCGGGTGGACGCTGGGGCGTAGTGTCCGGGACATCCTATGCCGCCGCCCACGTGTCCGGCATGCTGGCCCTGATTGGCGAGCTGAAGCCGGAGCTCGCGTCTGCCAAGCTGCGTGAAGGGATCGTCCTGAACGAAGGCAATGCACCGTTGACGGGAATAGATCTTTGCGCCACCATCATGCGCATTACAGGAAAATGTTCATGCGCATGCCAACCCAGCTCCACCAGCCGCTTCGCACGCTCGCCCTGAGCATCCTGCCCTGGCTGCTGGCGTCTGAAGCGCATGCGCAGTTAAGTGGCAGTGCCGGTATTCTTTCCAACTACATGTACCGCGGTGTCTCGCTCAGCGACGGCAGGGCCGCGGCGCGGCTGGCGCTGAATTACGATGGCGCGTCCGGCTGGTATGCGGGCGGGCAGGTGGTGACGGGCCAGCTGGCGATCGAATCGCATCGCAGCGCGCAATGGATAGGCTATGCGGGCTATGCGCATCGCATGGAGTCCGGCCTGTCGTGGGAGACGGGCGTGACGGCCTACGCCTTTCCCAGCAATTCCAGCTGGAGCTTTCGCGAGTTTTTTGTCGGCTTGTCCGGTGAAACGGTGAGCGCGCGGCTGCACTATGCGCCGAATTATCTGGGCTTCGGCGAGCGCACACTGTATGGCGAAGTGAATGGCGGCTGGTCGCTGGCGCCGCGCTTGCAGATGTTCTGGCATGGCGGCTATCTGTATTCCCACGACAGTTCCGAAATCAGCCGTCCCGAAGCGCGCATTGGGCTGGCGACTTCGCACCGGGGCTGGCAGGCGCAAGTCTCGCTGGACGTGGCGCGTCTGCGCAGCGGCGTGAGCACCGATATCTACGGCGTCACCACGCGCGAGCGCGAATGGCACCACGAAGTCGTGCTGTCGGTGGCACGCGCTTTCTGACTTATTTGCCGGCGCGGGCGGCGATGGCGCGGTTCAGGCGGTCCATCGTTTCGGCCGGTACGTCGCGGCTGCAGACCACATGGCGTTTCAGGCCGGGCGGCATGTCCGGATAATCCAGCAGGACCAGCGATTGCAGCGAGTTTTCCTTGTTGCGCAGATAGTTCCAGTCTTCGCGATCCACGAAGATGTAGGAGGCACGGCCTACCGCCAGCATGCGYAGCATGGCGCTGGTTTCCACCGTGCGGCGCATGATGTGATTGGCGCTGCTGGCGATCATTCCGTCCAGTTCCATGCCGTATGAAACGCCGT
>NZ_JBFRDW010000179.1:0-9343 GCF_052113985.1 Pseudoduganella sp. RAF53_2
GTTCAGGACGTTGACGCCAATCTGTTGGAACTGGCCGAACTTCTGGTCCAGATTGACATTGACGTTGACGTTGGGACCGAAGCCGCCGCGTACGGTGGTCATGGCGCGTTGGTCGAGGGCGGCGCTGTGCGCCAGGTCGCTGATAGTGATAGACATGATGTTCTCCTTGAGCTGGCGCGTCGCGGGAGCCGGGTGTGGCCCCCGCGAGTCTGCCGTTTAGCCGACGATGGTGTTGAAGCCGTTTTGGGCGGTGTTGTCGTGCACGTGCACGCCATCCAGGAAGGCCGAACCGTTCGCGGTCGCGGTCAGCTTCTCCTGCTGCTGCAGCATGTTCTGGGTGCCCTTGATGGACGAGTCGTAGGTGCCGCCGATGGTCACGTCGCCSACTTTGWAGTAKGGCGAGTTCATGCTCCAGCCGCCTTGAATGAAGGTCATGGTGGCGCGGTCCAGGTCTTCAGCGCGGGCCAGGTCTTTGATGGTCAGGGTTTTCATGATAGGTCTCCTTGGGTGCGATGACGGGATGCGCTTACATGCGGACGATGGTGTTGGCGCCGTTYTGSGCGGTGTTGYYGTGCACGTGGATGCCGTCCAGGAARGCRGAGCCGTTAGCGGTGGCGGTCAGCTTGTCCTGCTGCTGGAGCATGTTCTGAGTACCCTTGATGGAGGAGTCATAGCTTGGCGCGTAGGTGACATCGCCGAACGAGTAGTAAGGCGAGTTCATTTTCCAGCCGCCGCGCACGCCAGCCATGGCAGTTCGGTCCAGTTGTTCGGTACGGGCCAGGTCTTTGATGATCAGGGTTTTCATGGTGATGCTCCTTAGAGGTTTGGGTTAGTGAGGCAATTCATTTGCGCTCGCTATCCATTCAGCAGAAAGCGTGCCAGCTGCTTTCTCCTCTAAGGGCATACCGCGCGGCGTGGAAAGTGGCGGATGCCGGCCAACAAACGCCGAATTTCTGTTCGGCGCCGCGCAACAGGAGTGGTTCAGAAGCGGTGATTGATGCCGAAAGTGGCGCCGGTCTGGTTCGGCACCCCAACTGTGTTCAGCGTGCCGACCGCCGCCTTGCTGAAGCGTGTGTAGTCGAGTTCGGCGTACAGCACGGTGCGCTTGGACAGCGAATAATCGATCTCGGCAACCGTCATGCCGCGCCGGCGTGCAGGATCATCCGGCGCCGTGGTCACGTAATAGCCGACGGTGAACGAGGCCTGTGGCTTGAAGCGGTAGCTGACGCCGCCAAACATATTGCGTGTTTTGGAATCCACTCCGGTCTGGCTCTTCACCGTCTCCTGCATGTAGCCGCCGGAGATTTTCAGCTTGTCGACGTTATAGGCTGCACCGACCAGGTAGTAGATGTCGCCGTTGTAGAAAGCGCCGACAGGCACGCTGCGGTGGTTGTAGGAGGCGCCGAATGCCAAGGCGCCGTTGTTATAGATCAGGCCGACGCCGCGCGCTGCCTTGCGCGCCGTACTGCCGGCCTGCTCCCCCAGCGAATCCTCGACTTCAAGTTTGACGGGGCCGGCATCGACGACGTATTTGAGGTCATTGTCGAAGCGGGTGCCGCTGGACGCTTTGGTCAGCGGAATCAGCGGTGTGAAGCGGAAGCCGAAGGGATCGAAAACGTAAATGAAGTCGTGCGAGATGGTGTACTGGCGGCCCAGCGATAGTGCGCCGTAGGGCGTCTTCACACGGACGAAGGCCTGGCGCTGGAACAGGGTATTGGTCGTATTGTCGAGCTGGCCGGTGCCGAGGTTGAAGCCGCTTTCGAGCAGGAAATCCGCTTTGAAGCCGCCGCCGAGGTCATCCGATCCGGCGAAGTCCAGCTTGTTCGAATTGTAGTAGCCGTTCGAGCTCATCGATATCTTGCTGCCGCCGTCGGCGCTGGCGTTGGTCTGGTAGCGTACGCCGCCGTCCACATCACCGAAGATTGAGACTGATGGGTCGGCATGGACGAGTCCTGCCAACGGGGCGAGCGTGAGCAACCCCAGAGTAAATCGTTTCACGAGTTGTCTCCTGCTTGTTTTGTTTTAAATGATTGAACTGCTGTGATGCGGATCAGGATGCCGAGTACAGGCGCACCTTGGCGCTATTACGCTCCGGGTCGTCCGGCGGGCGGTAGCCGGCCTTCAGTTCGGCCACGAGTTTGCCGCGGTCGAGCGCGTTTTCCCAGCGTGCGACGAAGATGGTCGCGACGGCGTTGCCGATGATGTTGATAAACACAAAGGCTGAGGAAAGCAGACGGTGCACGCCGAGGATCAGGGCGATGGACGTCACCGGAATCGTATTGGTTGCCGCCAGCGTGGCAGCCAGCACGGCAATCGCTGAGCCGGCGATACCGGCCCCGCCTTTCGACGTCAGCAGCAGGACCACCAGCAGCGCCAGTTGCTGCTCCCAGCCGAGTGCGGTATTGGTCGCCTGGGCCAGGAACACGGCAACGGCGGCGAAGTAAAGACAGGTGCCGTCATGATTGAAGGCATAGCCGGTCGGGACCACGAGGCCTACCACCGACTTTTCGCAACCCAGCTGTTCAAGCTTTTGCAGCAGCTGCGGCAGCACGCTTTCGGATGAGCTGGTGCCGATCACCAGCAGCAATTCCGCCCGCAGATAGCGCATCAGCTTGAGCAGGCTGAAGCCGCTCCACATTGCCACCGGCTCCAGGATCAGCAACAGGAACAGGGCGCATGTCAGGTAGAACTCGCCGACCAGCTTGCCCAGCGAAAGCAGCGAGCCGAAACCGAATTTGCTGACCGTGAAGGCAATCGCACCGAAAGCGGCAATCGGCGACACCCGCATTGCCAGCTTGATGATCCAGAAGACACCCTGCGAGAAGCTGTCGATCACGCTCAGCATTGGCTTGGCGCGTTCGCCTGCCGCCGCCATGCCAAAGGCGAACAGCACGGAGAAGAACAGAATCTGCAGGATGTCGCCATTGGCAAAGCCGGCAACCAAGGTCTTCGGAATCACATTCAGCAGGAACTGGCTGGTGGTGGTGAAATGGCGCGCGGTGGTGATGTAGGCATCGGCGCTGCTGGAGTCCAGCGAGGCGGGGTCGATATTCATGCCGACGCCGGGCTGTAGCAGGTTGATGGTGACCAGTCCGAGCACCAGGGCCAGCGAAGTGATCACCTCAAAGTAGATCAGCGCCTTGATGGCAAGCCGGCCGACTTTGCGCATGCTGCCGACGCCGGTAATGCCGGTGACGACGGTGCAGAAGATGATGGGGCCGACCACCATCTGAATCAGGCGGATGAAGGCTTCGCCCAGCGGCTGCACGGCGGCGCCTCCTGCCGGCCAGAAGTGTCCCAGCGCGACACCAAGCGCGATGCCGAAGAACACCTGGAACGACAGGTCGTGGTAGAAGCGGCGCCGGGTAGGCGGGTGATTTGTTGCGTCCATGCTCAAGGTCTCCAATATATTGCTTATATTCTTTATATTTTTTATATTGTTCAGGCGTCGACAAATTCGAGGCTGTCGTTCAGGATTTCATCGACAGTCAGCGGGCGCGGTAGCAGCTGCTGTTGCAGGCAGAAATCCAGTACCAGTTCGAGCCGATCGCGCAACCTTTCGATCCCGCCAGGCAGGCGGTCTGCCGGTGTCGGCGGCGCCAGTGCCTTGCCGCGTTCCAGCAGGTCATACACGGCCTGTGCGGCGTCGCGGTGACGCTCGGCGACGGCGCGGTGCATCACGACCACGTGGTTGATCGGCACCTGATGATGCATGGCGCGCCAGGCCTGGTCTGCCGCGGCATGGTCCGGGATCACGGGACGGATGTTTTCGTCCTTGGGCAGATCGTTGCCGAATATGGCCGCATCGATTTCGCCGTCCTGCAGCATGCCCAGCATCGTCTTGCCGCCTGGCGCACGCGTGGCGATGGCCGGGTCGGCGTATTCGGCCAGATGCGCGTCTTCGTAGGTGACCCAAGCGATTTTGCTGGTGTCCACGTCGTAGGTATTGGCCAGAATGCCGCGCACCCACATGCCAGTCGTCTGAGAGTAGGCGCGCACGCCGATGCGGGCGCCGGTCAGACTGTCCAGCGAGCGGGTGCCATGCCTGGCATCGTACACCAGGCAACCTTGCTGCATGCGCGCCGCTACCACGGTCGGCAGCAGCACCAGCGGCTTGCCGTATGCCTTGGCTTGGAGATACGTGACGATGGCCATCTCGCTGACGTCGTAGGCCTGCTGGCGCGCCATCGGTGCGAAGGCGCGGTAAATCGGATCGACATCGACGCAATCGAGGCGCACGCGCGGGTCGGTCAGCTCGCCGGACTTGATCGCAGCCGTATGCGGATAGGTCTTGAGTGCGGTGCGCAGCACCGGAATGTCCTTGTCCATGTTCTTCATGCCTTCTGGTTCAGGCCAGGGTAGATCGAGCGGGCAGTATCGCCGAAAATCCAGGCGCGATCGGCTTCGGTAACCCCTGCCAGCGCGCTGAGCGCTTCATCCAGCAGCGTGGCCAGCGCGCCCTCGGCGGCCGGGAAATTGGAACCCCACGCGATGCGGCTGGCGCCAAAGGCTTCGATCACGCGCGGGAAGAAGGCGGCCGGTGTGGAGGCGCCGCGTGCGGATTCGTGAATCGTGCGGTTGGTCAGCTTCAAATTCACGCCGGGGTATTTGGCAAGGCTGAACAAGGGCGCCGCTGATGCGTATGGCGGGCCTTCCGCCAGATCCGGACGGGCCAGATGGTCCAGCAGCACGCGGCTGCGCGGGAACTGCTCCAGCATGCGGATCAGGGCGGGAATGCCCGCAGCTGTCATTTGCAGGCAGATCGACACGCCGTGCTGCTGAGCGTAATCCCAGACCGGGAAGGAGCGTTTGTCGTCCAGCCAGTCCGCCTGGCCGGGCATGGTGCTGCCGGTGGTGAACAGGCGCAGGCCATCCAGGCCAGCATCCAGCCAGCGCTGCAGCTGCGATACGGCATCTGCGGCCAGCACGTCGATCGAGAAAACGCCGCGGAAGCGATCGGGATGGGCGCGCACGGCATCGACCACATAACTGTTGTCATTGCCGTACACCGTGGAGGCTTGCACCACCATGGCACGGGCGATGCCGGCCTTGTCCATCTGCGCCAGCAGGCCGGCGTAATCCACTGGACGCTTGGCCGACCAGTCGGACTGGTGGCCGCCTACCGGCGCCAGCGGGTAGCGCGTTGTGTCGGTCGAAATGGCATGGGTATGCGTATCGACGATTTCAAACATGTGAACCCCATAAGTTGTGATCTGAAAGGATGAACCAAGTATAGGGTTGGGTTTTGCGTCGACGCTAATTAGTAGTGCGTCGCAAGACATAAATTTAGGTTAAGCTGGATTTAGGTTAAGCTGGATATATGAGTGAAGACACGACACGCCTGCGGCGCCTGATGTTGTTCGATGCGGTATGCCGGGCCGGCGGCATCAGCCAGGCCGCCGACATGGTGGGCATGACGCAGCCAGCCGTCAGCCAGGCCATCAAGAAACTGGAAGCTGCTTATGGCGCTCAACTATTCGAACGAGGCTTCAACGGTAGCGAGCTGACCGGGGAGGGCGCTCTGTTGCAGCGCCGCGTCAAGCGCATGCTGGATCAGATCGGGATGGCGGTTGCCGAGCTCATCGGCACGCGGCCAGCGCCGCAGATCCCGGCCATTTGCCGCCGTCTGACCGATGCGCAACTGCGTTGCCATATCGCTATCGCGCAGCATGGCTCAGCGGTCGAGGCCGCGCGCCGCCTGGGCATTTCCGAACCCGCCGTGCATCGGGCCGGACGGCAGCTGGAAGAAACAGTCGGCACTTCGCTGTACCGGCGCCGGGTGCACAGCGTCACCGCCAACGCCGCCGGGCTGGAGTTTGCGCGCCGCCTGAGCGTGGCGCTGCATGAAATCGACCAGGCCGCCATCGATCTGGCAACGGCACGGGGACAAGCAGGTGGCCAGGTCGTCATCGGCGTGCTGCCGCTGCTGCCGCAATTGCTGCTGGCCAGGACCATTGCGCGCTTGCGCGAGGCCTATCCGAATGCCGCCATTGCAATCCACGAAGGCACGCACGCGCAGCTGTTCGGCGCGCTGGCTTTCGGCACCATCGACATCATCGTTGGCGCATTGCGCAGCCCGCGGCTGGAAGGCGCCGCCGTCGAAACGGAGCTGTTCGCCGATCCCTATGTGGTTGTTGTTCGGCGCAGCCACGCGCTGGCGTCGCGCGAGCCGGTCACGCCCGGTGATCTGGCGGATTACGATTGGGTGGTGCCGCAGCCCGGCATGCCGCGCCGGCATGCAGTGGAAGCGCTGTTTGCCACATTGCCCAGGCCGCCGCGCGTAGCCGTCGAAACCAGCTCCCTATCCATGATGATGACCATGCTGGCGGAGAGCGATTGCGTATCCTTGCTGTCGCGCTCACACCTGCTGTTCGGCAGCTACCGCGACGACGTGGTCGCCTTGAATTTGCCTACCCCCGATAAGCACCGCACTGTGGGCTACACAATCCGCAGTGATTGGCTGGCAACCCCGGTTCAGCTGGAATTTATTAATTGCCTGCGTGCCGAATGCCGTGCGGTATATGGTTAATAATGCCCGTCCTTATTTAAATAATTCCTCAGCGTATTTAATAAATCAAACGTGCAGTTTGATTTATGTGTAATATTGCGCGTCAGTCAAACTGTGGCTGCAAGCCATTTTATTAACTCTGCTGATTTAAATTCAATTCGATTGAAGCTGGGGAAATATTTATTTCTTCAAGCCGTTGCGTGCGCGCGATATTGGAATAATTCTTTCAGAAAATAATTGCGTGATGCCGAAAATCATGGGAAACTTCGTTTCAGTAACTATTTTCTTGAAAGTAATAAATTCCTTCCGTAATTTTATTATTTCAAAGAGAAACTGGTTTTAAAGCATGTTTTCAATTTATTTAAGGAGTAGATGTTGACTCGCTTCCGTCCATTGCCCCAGTCCATTTCCGTATTTCCGGCCGCCTGAGCCCCATCTTCTTCTTATTTCGCATCCAAATGATCTCTAAAGCTTTCTGCCGCATCKTCGCGGCTGTCGCGCAAGCGGCTCTGGTTCTGTGCGCCCCTTCCGCTTATGCGCAAGGTAATGGTACCGCTGCCACCCATCCATTCGGGCAGTCCCGTCCGATTCCTGGCCGTTACGTGATCGTGTTCCGCGACAGCGTGGTCAACCCGGCTGCTGAAGCGGAAAACATGATGAAGGGCCGCGGCGGCAAGGTACTGCATACCTACAGCAAAGTGATGAAGGGTTTCTCCGCCAGTCTGCCGGACGCCGCAGTGCAAGGCCTGCGCAATAACCCAAACGTGCGTTTCATCGAGCAGGACCAGACCGTCACGCTGACGGCCACCGCGACGGAAAACAACGCGACCTGGGGACTGGACCGTATCGATCAGGCCGATCGTCCGCTTGACCTGCTGTACCACTATTCCGGTACCGGCGCTGGCGTGACGGCGTTCATTGTCGACACCGGCATTCGCGCCGATCACACCGAATTTACCGGCCGTGTGCAAGCCGGCATCGATTTCGTCGGCGACGGCAATGGCACCAACGATTGCAATGGCCACGGCACGCACGTGGCAGGCACCGTGGGCGGCACCACCTGGGGCGTTGCCAAGGGCGTGAGCCTGGTTCCCGTGCGCGTGCTGGATTGCGCCGGCTCCGCGGCATGGAGTACCGTGATCGCCGGCATCGACTGGGTTGCGAACACCACCCAGCGTCCGGCAGTGGCGAATCTGTCGCTGGGCGGCGGCGCTTCCGCTGCGGTTGACGCCGCAGTTGCGGGTGCTGTGGCGAAAGGCGTGACGGTTGTGGTCGCAGCCGGCAACAGCAATGCCGATGCCTGCACCGTTTCGCCTGCCCGCGAACCGACCGCGATCACGGTGGGTGCCACCACCAGCATCGATGCGCGCGCTTCTTACTCGAACACCGGCACCTGCGTGGACATTTTTGCGCCGGGCAGCAGCATTACCTCGGCCTGGAATACCGACGCCAGCGCAACGAACACGATCAGCGGCACGTCGATGGCGTCGCCTCATGTAGCGGGCGTTGCCGCACTGGTACTCGCAAGTAATCCGAYCGCTTCGCCGGCCGCAGTCGCTTCCTGGATTGTGTCGAACGGCACGCCAAACCGCCTGTCGGCCGCCGCCATGGGCGCGGGGTCGCCCAACCTGCTGCTGTTCACGGGCAGCCTGGCGCCGGTGCAGCAGCCAGCAACCAAGGTCGTTGCAGTGCAATCGATGGTCGGCAGCGCTACCAAATCCGGCGGTAACTGGAAGGCGAACGCCGTCGTGAAGGTGCGTGACATTGCCACCGGCGCAGCCGTTGTCAATGCTGTCGTGGATGGCAGCTTCTCCGCAGGCGGCAACTCCAGCTGCACCACGAATACCACCGGCACCTGCACCTTGAGCAGCGCTACGCTGAAGACGAGTAGCACGGCTTCGGTTACTCTCAGCGCTACCCGGATTACGGGCACGCTGATGTCTTACGACAGCACCCAGAATTCGGTGTCGCAAATCGTTATCGCCAAGCCTTAAGGCGGCTCGATACTTGATCCCTGAGCCGGGCGGTGATAGCACACCGTCCGGCTCAGTGCGTTTACGGTCAGGTTATCGTCGCGATGTCCGCTGCGGCGATATGCACGCCGACAACGGTCACGAAGGTATGCTGCCCTCCTGTCTCCGCAATATCGACCTTGGTATCGGCCGTCGTGGTGTCAAGCGTGTAGCTGTTCGCACCAAGCAGCACCAGCTTGTCGGCGCCCAATTCGAAGCCGTTGACCTGGTACTTTGTGAGGTTCGAGGCCAGGTCGACGTCAAAGGCGTCAGCCTTGCCTGAAGTCCCGGTGAGTACGTAGTCGAAGGCCGCTCCGAGTTTGTTTGCCGACAGATTCGCCCCAAACGTGCTGCTGGCTGTATCGCCATCGCCATCGGTGATGGTCGAGGTGAAGTCGAGTTTGATGCCGTTGGCCAGATTGTTGATCTGCGTGATGAACTGGATCTCAGGAATCTTCACCACGCCGGTGGCCATCGTCAGCTGAAGCGCGTCAATCAGCTTGCCTCCACCGTCAACAGTGAAGGGCACTGGCACGTGGCCTGTGGTTGCTACATTCGTGTTGACCAGTACCTGGCCCGAGTCGGTGCCGTCGGCAAAGATGAGGCGATAGTACAGGCGCTCGCCGCCTGTGAAGTTGTATCCGGTGACCGCATTATCGATGAACACCTTCGCGCTAGTGAACTGCGTTCCTGGATTGGCGACGAAGCTTTCATCGCCAGCCGTAATGGCAGCATCACTGTCCCCTTGAAGGTTGTTGTTCTTGTTGCCGATGCCGGAAGAACTGACGTTCAGCGCCTTGGTGCCGTCGATGTAGTCCGGCAG
>NZ_JBFRDW010000180.1:0-9336 GCF_052113985.1 Pseudoduganella sp. RAF53_2
GATCTGAAGGGCTTCCCGGAATCCGAGTTGAAACGCGAATTCATGCACCAGAATGTGTGGAAGCGCATCGCCATCGTGGCCGCCGGCCCGATCGCCAACTTCCTGCTGGCCATAGTCCTGTTCGCCGGCCTGTTCATGTACGGCATCGAAGAACCAAGCAGCAAGGTCGGTGCGCCGGGCGCCAATACGCCGGCCGCCATCGCCGGTCTGCAGCGCGGCGACGTCGTCACCGCCATCAATGGCCATGCCTTGAAGGGCTGGTCCGAGCTGCGCTGGCAGATGATCCAGGCCGCCATCAACAAGCAGGGCGCCCGCATCGATGCTGATCGTCCGGGCTATGGCGCCAAAACCCTGAACATTCCCGCCGAAGCCTTTGCCAAAGTCGATCTGGAAGGCGATGTGCCGGCTGCAGTCGGTATCAACTACGCCCGTCCGCCAGCCGTGATCGGCAAGGTGCTGCCGGGCGGCGCCGCTGAACGTGCGGGACTGCTGTCCGGCGACAAGATCACTGAAGTGGATGGCGAGTCGGTTCCCGATACCACGGCCTTCCTGAACGCCATCCAGCGCGCACCTGGCCGCACGGTGACGATCGAGGGCCTGCGCAATGGCCAGCCGCTGTCGCTGCAAATCACGCCGGAAGCGGTGCCGGATGGCTCCAGTAAAGGCCTTGTAACAATCGGTAAGATCAAAGCGGAAGTCATCGGCATGCCCGATATGATCGTTGTGACTTCCGGTCCGGTCGAAGCACTGCAGAAGGCGGTGGTCAAAGTCTGGGATACCAGCGTGCTGACCATCCGCATGATCGGCAAGATGATTACCGGCGAGGTCTCTTGGAAGAACGTGACCGGCCCTATCACCATCGCCGATTACGCCGGCCAGACATCAAAGATCGGCGCCGTCAGCTATCTGAGCTTCATTGCCTTCATCAGTATCAGCCTTGGCGTTATGAATTTGCTGCCAATTCCTGTTCTGGATGGGGGGCATTTGCTGTATTATTCGCTGGAAGTTTTGACCGGGCGACCTGTTTCGGAACATTTTGCGGAGATTGCGCAGCGCCTTGGACTAGGCTTGCTGGTGACTTTGATGGCACTGGCTGTCTTTAACGACGTGGCGCGGCTCCTTTAAAACCAGACAGTCGCATGTTTTAAGCCCTTGAATTTGCCGATGAAATTATATTCTGACCGTTTCGCCTTGCCTTCTTTCCGCCGCAGCCTGATCGGCGCCGCCGTCCTGGCAATCTGCTCCGGCAGCGCGCTGGCTGTTGAACCATTTAAAGTCAAGGATATCCGCGTCGAGGGCATCCAGCGTACCGAAGCCGGTACTGTGTTCAGCTACCTGCCTGTGCGCGTCGGCGAAACCTTCAGTGAAGACAAGAGCGTGGCCGCCATCAAGGCCCTGTACGCGACTGGCATCTTCAAGGATGTAAAACTGGAAAAAGACGGCGACGTGCTGGTGGTGATCGTGGAAGAACGCCCGGCCATCGCCAAAGTCGATTTCGACGGCACCCATGAATTCGAAAAGGACATGCTGGTCAAGGCGCTGAAGGACATCGGCGTGGGCGAAGCCAAGACCTTCGACAAAGCCTCGGTCGATCGCGCCGAGCAGGAATTGAAGCGCCAGTATCTGTCGCGTGGCCTGTACGGCGTGAAGGTCGTCACCACCGTGACCCCGCTGGAGCGTAACCGCGTCAACATCACCTTCAAAGTGGACGAGGGCGATGTCGCCCGCATCAAGCAGATCAACATCGTCGGTAACAAGGCCTTCGGCGACAAAGAGCTGAAAGAAACCATGCAGCTGAATACCGGCGGCTGGTTCAGCTGGTACACCAAGGCCGACCAGTATTCCAAGACCAAGCTGACCGGCGACATCGAAGCGCTGAAGTCCTACTATCTGGACCGCGGCTACATCGAGATGAATGTGGATTCCACCCAGGTCTYGATCACCCCGGACAAGAAGGACATCTACATCACCATCAATATCACTGAGGGTGACAAGTACAAGGTTTCCGACATCAAGTTCGAAGGCGAGATGTTCGGCCGTGAAGAGGAGCTGCGCTCCCTGGTTCTGCTGAAGCGCAACGAGCTTTACTCCGGCGCGCTGCTGACCGCGACCAACAAGCTGATCACCGACCGCCTGGGTAACTTCGGCTTTGCATTCGCCAACGTGAACGCGAACCCGGAAATCGACCGCGACAAGCATGAAGTGGCCTTCACCTTCTTCATCGATCCGGGCAAGCGCGCCTATGTGCGCCACATGAACATTTCGGGTAACACGACCACCCGCGACGAAGTGATCCGCCGCGAATTCCGCCAGTTCGAATCGAGCTGGTACGACGCGAACAAGATCAAACTGTCGCGCGACCGCGTCGACCGTCTGGGCTACTTCAAGGACGTGACCATCGATACGCCGGAGGCGCAGGGCACTTCCGACCAGGTGGACGTGAACCTGGCCGTGGTCGAAAAACCGACCGGTAACTTCCAGATCGGCGGCTCGTTCTCGCAGGCGGAAAAGTTCGCCTTCAACGCCGCGATCCAGCAGGCCAACTTCGCCGGCTCCGGCAACACCGTGGGCCTGGAACTGAATACCTCGAAGTACAGCCGTACCATCGCGTTCTCGAACACCAATCCGTACTTCACCGACGATGGCGTGTCGCGCAGCTATGAACTGTATCTGCGTACCGTGCGTCCGCCTGCAGTGAACATCGGCGCGTATAACATCAAGCAGACCGGCGGCCGTATCAGCTTCGGTGTGCCGTTCTCCGAACTGGACACCATCTTCTTCGGTATCGGTCTGGAGAAATCCAGCGTGGAAACCGACACCACCTCGCCAGCCTACTTCAAGAAGTACGTGCGCGACCTGGGCGGCCCGGCTGACGGCGTCGGCCAAGTCAATGCTTACTCGGTGCCGCTGACCGCTGCCTGGGCACGCGACAGCCGCGACAGCGCGCTGACCCCGACCCTGGGCCGCTACCAGCGCATCAACCTGGAACTGGATGCCATCGGCGATTCGCGCTACTTCCGCGCGGTGTATGAACACCAGTGGTACAAGCCGATCACCAACAAGATCACCCTGGCCTTGCGCGGCGAGGCGGACTACGGCCACGGTATCGGCAACAAGGCTTACCCGGTCTTCAAGAACTTCTACGCCGGCGGTATCGGCTCGGTGCGCGGCTATTACAGCTCCTCGCTGGGTACGGTCGATCCGACCACCTTCGACGCCCTGGGTGGCGCTTCGCGTCTGATCGGTAACGCCGAACTGCAGCTGCCATTCCCAGGCCAGGGCCAGGACCGCTCGCTGCGCTGGTTCGGCTTCGTCGACGGCGGCCAGGTTTACCAGGAAGGCCAGAAGATGCGCCTGTCCGAGCTGCGCTTCTCGACCGGTCTGGGCTTGAGCTGGATTTCCCCGGTGGGCCCGCTCAAGTTGAGTTATGCTAAGCCCCTGAATGCCAAGGTAGGCGACCGCCTGGAGCGTTTCCAGTTCCAGATGGGTACTGGCTTCTAATTGCTGCATAGCAACGATAATGTCACGGAGAGTTAAGTTGAAGACTGCAACCGCAACTTTGAGCAAGTTTGCTGCCGGACTGGCGCTGGGCTGGCTGGCGATGGCGCCGGTGCACGCGCAGTCGTCCCGCATCGCCTGGCTCAGTTCCGAGCGCATCTACAATGAATCCAAGATGGCCAAGCTGGCCGGCGACAAGCTGGCCGAAGAGTTCTCCAAGCGCGAAAAGTTGCTGCAGGACATGGCCAACCGCCTGAAGGCCGCCAACACCCGCCTGGACAAGGAAGGTGTGACGATGTCCGAGGCGGACCGCGTGCGGCTGCAAAAGGAAGCGTTTGAACTGGACCGTGACTTCCAGCGCCGCCAGCGCGAATTCCGTGAAGACCTGAATCAGCGCACCAACGAGGAGCGTGCTGCGATCGCCGACAAGGCGACGAGGATCATCAAGGCTCTGGCACAGACCGAAGGCTTCGATATCGTGCTGCAGGATGCCGTCTGGGCCAGCCCGCGCATCGACATCACCAACAAAGTCATCGAAGCGCTGGACAAAGACAAATAACCGTAAGAATAGGAACACCCGATGGGCTTTCGACTAGGAGAATTGGTCGAGCGCCTCGGTGGACAGTTAACGGGCGACCCGAACATCGAAGTGATCGGTATTGCGCCCCTGTCTGACGCCGGCGCTTCTCACATCAGCTTTCTCAGCAACAGTAAATTCCGCGCAGATGCGGGGCAAAGCCACGCCGCTGCCCTGATCCTGAACGCCAATGACGATCCCGAAGTCGCGCAGACTTACCAGGGTGCGCGCATCGTCGTCAAGAACCCTTACGTCTACTTTGCCCGCGCAGCCCAGCTGTTCGAGGCGCAGACCGCCGTGGTGAAGCCGGCCGGCGTGCATCCGACCGCCTGGGTCGACCCAGGCGCCAAGGTGGACCCGACGGCGCACATCGGCCCCAAGGTGGTGGTGGAGGCGGGCGCCGAGATTGGCGCCAATGTGGTGATCGATGCCGGCTGCTACGTGGGACGCGAGGCCCAGATCGGCGAGGGCACGCACCTCTTCGCGAATGTGACCTTCCATGCCAAGTGCATCATCGGCAAGCGCGGCATCCTGCATTCGGGCTGCGTGATCGGCACCGACGGCTTCGGCTTCGCCAATGAGGGCGGCGTCTATGTGCGTATTCCGCAGGTGGGCCGCGTGGTGATGGGCGACGATGTGGATATCGGCGCCAACACCACCGTGGACCGCGGCGCGCTGAGCGACACCATCATCGGCAACGGCGTGAAGCTGGATAACCTGATCCAGATCGCGCATAACTGCGAGATCGGCGACCACACGGCGATGGCGGGTTGCACCGGCGTGGCAGGCAGCGCGAAGATCGGCAAGTATTGCACCTTCGGCGGCGCGGCGATGATCTCCGGCCACCTGAGCATCCCGGATCACACGCACGTCGGTCCGGGTACGCTGATTCCGCGCACGCTCAAGGAGCCGGGCCATTACACCGGCTTCTATCCATTCACCACTCACAGCGAGTGGGAGAAGACCGCCGTCGTCGTACGCAACCTGAACACGATGCGGGAAAAAGTCCGGGATCTGGAAAAAACCATTAAAACGATAACGAAACACGAAGAATCATGACCACTACAGAAAACAAGACGATGGACATCTGCGAGATCAAGGCCTATCTGCCGCACCGCTATCCGCTGCTGCTGGTTGACCGCGTTCTCAGCTACGAAGAAAACAAGTCCATCACCGCGATCAAGAACGTGACCGTGAACGAAGAATTCTTCAACGGCCACTTCCCGCACAAGCCGGTGATGCCCGGCGTGCTGATGATCGAAGCCATGGCGCAAACCGCGGCCCTGCTGTCGTTCAAGAGCATCGGCCTGAAGCCGGACGAGAATTCGGTGGTGTACTTCGTCGGCATCGACAACGCGCGCTTCAAGCGTCCGGTTGGTCCTGGCGACCAGCTGAAGATGGACGTGGAAGTGCTGCGCATGGCGCGCGGCATCTTCAAATACAAGGCCGTCGCTTCGGTCGATGGCCAGGTAGCCGTTGAAGCAGAACTGATGTGCACCATCCGCAGCGCGGCGGATGCCAGCCAGCCGGGCGTTTGATTATGGCGAGTGTTCACCCAACCGCCATCGTCGACCCGAAGGCCGAACTGGCTGCGGGCGTCGAGATTGGCCCGTACTCGGTCATCGGTCCTAACGTTGTCATCGGCGAGAACACCGTCGTCGGTCCGCACGTGGTCATCGAAGGCCATACGACCATCGGCAAGGACAACAAGTTTTTCCAGTTCTCATCCATCGGCGCTGCGCCGCAGGACAAGAAGTGGAACGGCGAGCCGACCCGCCTGGAAATCGGCGACGGCAATACGATCCGCGAATTTTGCACCTTCAATACCGGTACGGTGCAGGACAAGGGTGTAACCAAGCTGGGTAACAACAACTGGATCTCGGCGTACGTGCACCTGGCGCACGACTGCGTGGTGGGCTCCAACACCATCTTCTCCAACAACGCCCAGATCGCGGGCCACGTGGAGATTGGCGACTGGGTCATCATGAGCGGCTTCGCCAACGTGCACCAGTTCTGCAAGATCGGCCCGCACGCCTTCGTCGGCATGAGCACCAGCCTGACCCAGGACGTGCCGCCATTCGTTCTGCTGAACGGTAATCCGGCGGCAGCGCACGGCGTCAACATCGAAGGCCTGAAGCGCCGCGGCTTTACGCGTGAGCAGATCAACGCCATTCGCCAGGCCTACAAGACCCTGTACCGCTCCGGCCTGACGCTGGATGAAGCCAAGGCCGCGATGCTGGCGGACGAGCAGGCCTTGCCTGAGGAAGTCGCCCTGCACGCGCGCGCCATGCGCGAGTTCCTCGATACGGCGACCCGTGGCATCGTCCGCTGACCTGTCGATTGCAGTCGTCGCCGGAGAGCCCTCCGGCGACATGCTGGCAGGCCGGCTCTTGGGCGGCCTGCGTCCGCATCTGCCGGACGCGCGCTTCCACGGCATCGGCGGCCCGGCGATGCAAGCCCACGGCTTCGAATCGCACTGGCCAATGGACAAGCTCACCGTACGTGGGCTGTTCGAAATCATCCCCCGTTACCGCGAACTGAAGGGCATCCAGAACCAGCTGCGCGACCAGTTGCTGGCGGACCGTCCTGCCTGTTTCATTGGCGCCGACTACCCTGGCTTCAACCTCGGCCTGGAAGCGCAGCTGCGCGATGCGGGCATTCCGACCGTGCATTACATCGGCCCGCAGATCTGGGCCTGGCGCGGTGGACGCATCAAGAAAATCATCCGTTCTGTTTCGCATATGCTGGTGATCTTTCCGTTCGAGGAAGAGATCTACAAGCAGGCCGGCGTGCCGGTCACCTATGTCGGCCATCCGCTGGCGGAAGTGATTCCTGTGGTGCCGGATGAAGCGGCCGCGCGTCGCCAGCTGAACATTCCGGAAGACGCCAATGTGGTGTGCGTGATGCCCGGCAGCCGCATGGGCGAGATCAAATACAATGCGGCAGCCTTTGTCGGCGCCTGCAAGCTGCTGAAGCAGCGCGACCGCTCGCTGCGCTTCATCGCGCCGATGGCGAGCGACAAGCTGCGCCAATACTTCCTGGAAGTGGTGGCGCAGGCAGGCCTGCAGGACGTGGAAATCACGCTGCTGGACGGCCAGTCGCACACCGCGATCTGCGCCGCCGACGCCGTGCTGGTGGCGTCCGGCACCGCCTCGCTGGAAGTGGCGCTGTTCAAAAAGCCGATGGTGATTGCATACAAAATCATGGCGGCGTCCTATCATGTGATGAAGCACATGGGTTATCAGCCGTGGATTGGCCTGCCGAATATCCTGTCGCGCGAATTCGTGGTGCCGGAGCTGATCCAGCATGCAGCCACGCCGGAAGCGCTGGCCGACGCCATGTGGCAGCAGCTGACCGATGCGCCGCACCGGCTGCAGCTGGCGCAGCGCTTCACGGACATGCATTACAGCCTGCTGCGCAATAGCGCGCAAGAGGGCGCGGCGGCAGTATTGAAAGTGATCGGACAATGAGCGACACCCAACCCGACCTGTTTGGCGACCTGCCGTACTCGCTGGAGGAGATCATCTGCGGCGTGGACGAGGCAGGGCGTGGCCCGCTGGCCGGTCCCGTGTACGCGGCTGCTGTGATTCTGCATCGCGAGCGTCCCATCGAAGGGCTGCGCGATTCGAAAAAGCTGACGGAGCTGAAGCGCGAGGAGCTAGCGCCGCTGATCAAGAATCAGTGCATTGCCTGGGCCATCGCCAAGGCATCCGAGGCCGAGATTGACCGCCTGAACATACTGCAGGCAAGCATGCTGGCCATGAAGCGGGCCGTGTATGCGCTGTCCACCGTGCCGACCTTGGCCCTCATCGATGGCAACAAATGTCCGGTGATGAAGATCCAGACCATCGCTATTGTCGATGGCGACGACAAGATTGAATCCATTTCGGCCGCGTCCATCCTCGCCAAGACGGCGCGCGATGAAGCGCTGCTGAAGCTGCACAAGAAATATCCGCAATACGGTTTCGACCAGCACAAAGGCTACGGCACCGCGCTGCACCTGGAACGCCTGCGCGAGCACGGCCCGTCGCCGGTGCACCGCCGCTCCTTTGCGCCCGTGCGCGAACTGCTGGAGCGGGATGCCTTCCTATGAAACACATCACCTCGCGCGACAACGCGCAGTACAAGGACCTCAAACACCTCGCCACCAGCTCGCAGGCGCGCCGCAAGGCAGGCCGCACCCTGCTGGATGGGGTGCATCTGTGTGAGGTGTGGCTGGAGCTGCGTGGCCATCCGGAGCAATGCATCGTCAGCGAATCGGCGCTGCACAACGCAGAAGTGGCCGACATCGTTGGCCGCCTGGAATCCGAACATGCGCATGTGCTTGGGCTGCCGGACGCGCTGTACAACGCCCTGAGCCAGGTGGAACACGGCGTCGGCGTGATGTTCCTGGTGGAGACGCCGCAGAAGGCCATTCCATCCGCGCTGACCGTGAACGCCGTCCTGCTCGACAATGTGCAGGACCCTGGTAACGTCGGCACCATCCTGCGCAGCGCGGCGGCGGCGGGCATCAAGGAAGTGTATTGCGGTCCCGGTACGGCGTTCTGCTGGTCGCCGAAGGTGCTGCGCGCGGCGATGGGCGCCCACTTCGTGCTCGATATTCACGAAAATGTGGAGCTGGCACCACTAGTCGCCAGCGCCAAAATCGCCACCATGGCAACCAGCGGTTACGCAGCCGAGCGCCTGTACGACTTGAACCTGAAACAGCCCGTGGCCTGGATTCTCGGCCACGAAGGGCAGGGCGTGTCGGATGAATTGCTCTCTTCGGCGAAACACAAAGTCGTCATTCCCCACCTCGGCAAAGTCGAATCCCTGAATGTTGCCGCTTGTGCAACTGTATGTTTTTTTGAACAAGTAAGGCAAAATACGGCTTGACGCATCATTCGGAGTACAAGCCATGGACATCGCCAGTTTGCATTTCTTAGTCGCGGAGGGGGAGCCAGTCCAGCGCGAGCTGATGGTCGGCATGCTGCGCCATATGGACGCGCAGCAGGTCACCCCGGTCGCCGACGGACCAAGCGCCTTGCGGCTGCTAGAGAATGGCGTTAGCGCTCCCATCAGCATTGTCCTCATGGACCTGAGCCTGCCCGGCATGGACGGCCTGGAGCTGATCCGTCGCATGGGCGAGTTGCATCACGCCGCGGGCCTGATCGTGGTCGGGACCCAGACTGGCGACGTGCTGTTTTCGGTCGAAACCATGGCTAGCGCTTACGGCGTGAACATGCTGGGCACCACAGGGCGTCCACTGAGCGCAGCCAAGC
>NZ_JBFRDW010000181.1:0-9302 GCF_052113985.1 Pseudoduganella sp. RAF53_2
CACACTCACAACGTGATCCAGGCGGTCCTGGATCTGAGCCATCCGGAAGATACCCACGACAGTGACTGCTACCAGGAACGCCAGTACCAGTGCAAATCCAAGACCCAGACGAGTCCCCACTTTCATTTTGCTCAAATTCATTTCGGCTCTTTATTTATTAATGGCAAACGTTGTAGATTGAACAGGGATGCGATGTTGTCTGCACCCACTGACCCTTGCTGCTACGCAAGTATCCACAGTAGCAAACAATGACTGCGAATGCAAAAGAAGCATTCGCCAAGAGCAGAAACCTGTCGTATTTCGACCGCAAAACACATTGTTAAACGGTTGAAGTTATGTGGATATCAAGAAATTATAATTGCGTGTCTTGCCGCAAGGCAAGCAGAATCTGCTTAAAAACTACGCAAACATTATTTCTTCGGTGCAAATAGTGTTGCACCGAATGAACTTCTGAACTCAAGCGGCAAGCGGGGTCCGGTTGAGGGCTTCCAGCAACAGCTGTGGATCGCCGGCGGCGAGCTTTCTGGAATCCGACAAAGTCTGCCGGAATTGGCGTGCGCCCGGCATGCCGGCCAGCAGGCCCAGCATGTGACGGGTAATACTGTTCAGCTTTAAGCCCTTGGGGCCATCGGCTGCCAGTTGCGCAGCAATATAAGGAATCATGGCGCGCAGCACTTCTTCCCGCGATTTCTGCGGGGCGCTGCTGTCGTAGTAGCGCTGGTCGAAGGACGCCATCAGATAAGGATTGTGGTACGCCTCGCGGCCCAGCATCACGCCGTCCACGTATTGCAAGTGCTCGTCGATTTCCTCGACAGTCTTGATGCCCCCATTGATCAGGATTTCGAATTGCGGGAAATCCTTCTTCAATTGATAGGCGTATTCATATTTGAGCGGCGGGATCTCGCGGTTCTCCTTGGGCGACAGGCCTTTCAGGATCGCATTGCGGGCGTGGACGATGAACGTCGTGCAGCCGGCTTCCGCCACTGTGCCCACGAAGTCGCGCACGAAATCGTAGCTCTCTTCATAGTCGATGCCGATGCGGTGCTTGACGGTGACGTCGATGTCCACCGCATCCTTCATGGCCTTCACGCAATCGCGCACCAGCTCCGGTTCGGACATCAGGCAGGCGCCGAAAGCGCCCTTCTGCACGCGCTCGGACGGGCAGCCGCAATTCAGATTGATCTCGTCATAGCCCCACTTCTCGCCCAGCCTGGCGCTGGTGGCCAGATCGGCGGGATCGGAGCCGCCCAGCTGCAAGGCAACGGGATGCTCTTCCTCATTGAAGCGCAGATGGCGTTCCACATCGCCATACACCAGGGCGCCCGTGGTCACCATCTCCGTGTACAGCCAGGTGTGCTGGGAGATGATGCGGTGGAAGTGACGGCAGTGACGGTCCGTCCAGTCCATCATGGGGGCAACGCTGATTTTGCGGCCGGTTGGGGCGATGCTATTGTCGGTCATGCTGAGTAATGCGTTCTTGCTTATTTAATGGCGGCGGCCAGCTTGGCCCATACGGCTTCGCCGATATCCGGGCGGCCGTCCGGGGCGCGGAAGGACAGGAAGAAGACATCGTTCTTCACGCCGGTCGCCATATACATGAAGTAGGCGCGCTGGCCCGTGGTGCCGCTGGTCATGGACAGCATCACAGCCGGATTTTTGGCATCCTTGAACTGTTTGACGTCGATATTGGTGGCCGCCGTCTTCAGCTTGTTGATCGAACCCGGATCGTCGATGCCATAGAAAACATGGTGGCGCGCGTCATACGTGACATTGGTCGCGGTCGAACCATACATATAGCCATTACGGTTCGGCAGGTTCTCGGCGGTGGCCGTTGCGGCATCGGCCGGGCGCATCCAGAAGGAGTAGCCGATTCTCTTCACTTTGGACTGCTCGTACTCCGCCGGCACTGGAATATTCAGCGCGATCGGCAGCGGCAGGCGGCCCTGCATGAACTGGTTGACCGGCACGTCACGCGTCTGCACAGCGACTGGCGCTACGGGCGCCGCGGGTGCTTTCTGTGCTGCGGGAGCGGCCCAGGCCGCAGTACCGATGGCCAGGCTGGCCGCAAAGAGAATTGATTTCACTTAAGACTCCAATGTCCCACGATTGGGCTGCATATTATACAGGCAGCTGTCCGGGGCGTGTTTCTGCTCATTTACATGATTAATGCATGCTTCTCCGTTGACTGTCCATGCATGAAATTCAATACTCGAAACGCTTCTATGATTACAACAAAGAGACAACCGGATGAAAGCCATCTTCCTCGCCCTCGCGGCCATCGGCAGCGCTCAAGCTGCTGATCGTTTGACCATCACCGCCAGTCATGACCTTGCGCAGGCCCGTCCTGCCGAAACCATCACCGTGCCCTGGGCGGAGGTGAACCGTGCCCTGCCCGGCGCCATGCTCCAGCACATCGTCGTGCGCGACGCGGCGGGCAAGCCGTTGCCTTATCAAGTCACTAACGTACTGCCGGAGGCGAAAGACCCCCAGGGCAAAGGCATCGCTTACGGCGAGCTGATTTTCCAGCACGACTTCGCGGCCGGTGAGCACAGCGCCACCTTCACCGTCGAAAAGAGCGATGCGCTGACGCCGCCCTTCCCGTCCAAAGTGTTCGCCCGCTACGTGCCGGAGCGCCTGGACGATTTCGCATGGGAGAACGACAAGGTCGGCCACCGTACCTACGGCCCTGCCCTCGCCGCTCCCGCCGCGCCGGGCAGCGGCAAGGAGGTGCTGGTCACCAGCGGCCTCGATATCTGGTTCAAGCGCGTGGACTATCCCATCGTCGACCGCTGGTACAACAAGGGCCATGACCATTATCACAAGGACGAGGGTGAAGGCATGGACATGTACAACGTGGGCCGTTCGCGCGGCGCCGGTGGTGTCGGCATCTGGGATGGCAAGCAGCTTTACACAGGCCGCAACTACGCTGCCTGGAAGGTGCTGGCCAATGGTCCGGTGCGCGCCATCTTCGAGCTGTCGTACGAAGGCTGGGATGCAGGCGGTTTTCGCGTCTCCGAGGTTAAACGTTTCACTGTCGATGCCGGCCACTATCTCGACCAGATCGACAGCACCTTTACCTTCAGCGGCCCCGCGCAGCTGACCGCCGCCGTGGGCCTGAACAAGGACCCGACCGACAAAGGCCAGTCGCCTGTCGTCACGCCCGGCCGCGCAGCCGGCTCCCTAAGTCAGTGGGTGGAGCAGAAGAGTAACGGCGCCTTTGGCGTCGCCGTGATTTTGCCGACGGCATCAGGCTATGCGGATGATTCGCTGAATGAGCTGATCACCGCGCCGGTCGTATCCGGCAAAGCACTGCGCTACTACGTTGGCGCCGCGTGGACGCGCGGCGGGGAGTTCGCCAGCAAAGCGGAGTGGGACAAATACATCGCCGCCGAAACCGCGCGTGTCCGCTTGCCTTTGAAGATCAACCTGTCCAGCCAATAAACGATGAAAACCAGACTGCTTGCGGCCCTGCTGGCTGCCGTCTTCTCTTCCCACGCCCTGGCCGACGGCCGCCAGACCTTGAACTTCGACGCCGACTGGCGCTTCCTCAAAGCTGAAGCGAAAGGCGCCGAACAACCAGGCTTCAACGACGCCAGGTGGCGCAAGCTCTCCGTGCCGCATGACTGGAGCATCGAAGGTCCGTACGATCAGGCCAGTCCCGTCGGCCGCGGCGGCGGCTATCTGCCTGCGGGCGTGGGCTGGTATCGCAAGCAATTCACGCTGCCTGCCACCGATGCCAAGCGCCGCGTGCGCATCGAATTCGACGGTGTGATGGCCAACAGCGAAGTCTGGATCAACGGTAAGCTGCTGGGCAAGCGCCCTTACGGCTACAGCAGCTTCAGCTACGACCTCACCGGCAATCTCAAGTTCGGCAAGGGCCAGGTGAATACGATTGCCGTTCGCGCGGACAACTCAGTGCAGCCGGCATCGCGCTACTACACCGGCTCCGGCATTTATCGCCACGTGCGCCTGGTCAGCACCGAGGCCGTGCAGTTCGGCGAAGGCGGCGTGTTCGTCACCACGCCGGAACTATCCGCCGATAGCGCGCGTGTGCATCTGCAATCGGACGTGCGCAACAAATCAGGTGCGGGCGGCGAGTACACGCTGCAGGTCACGATCTACGACCCGRGCGGCAAAGCAGTACAGACTTCCGAATCGCGCCAAGCCATCGGCGCCGGACAGTCTGCCGTCATGGCGCAGGACATCGCGGTGGCTGCGCCGCAGCGCTGGTCCATCGAAACGCCTGCGCTGTACCGCGCCGTGGCCACGCTGCGCCAGGGCAGCACCGTACTGGACGAGCAGACCACGACCTTCGGCATCCGCGATTTCAAGTTCGATGCCGACACGGGCTTCTGGCTGAACGGCGTGAACCTCAAGATCAAAGGCGTCTGTCTGCACCACGACGCAGGCGCGCTGGGTGCTGCCGTGCCGCTGGATGCGTGGCGCCGCCGTTTCGAGCTGCTGCGCGAAATGGGCGTGAACGCCATCCGCACTGCCCACAATCCGGTCGCACCGGAATTCCTCGACCTCGCCGACCAGATGGGCTTCCTGGTCATGGACGAAAACTTCGACACCTGGAACGAGGCCAAACAGCATGCCGAGCAAGGCTACAACCGCCTGTTCACCGATTGGTGGGAAGCCGACACGCGCGCCATAATCCTGCGCGACCGCAATCATCCGAGCGTGATTTTATACAGCGTCGGCAATGAGATTCATGACAATCTGAATAATCCTGAAGGCTTCCGCAAATACAAGCAGCAGCAGGATCTGGCGCATCAGCTGGACCCGACGCGGCCMGTGACCATGGCACTGTTCCGCCCTGGATTGTCCAAGGTGTATGAGAACGGCTTTGCCGACATGATGGATATCGTCGGCCAGAACTACCGCGAAAACGAACTAGTGGCGGCGCACAAGGCCAATCCGAAGCGCAAGGTGCTCGGCACCGAGAACAATCACGCGCTGTCGGCCTGGCTGGCCTTGCGCGATAACGCCTTCATGTCCGGGCAGTTCATCTGGGTTGGCTTCGATTATCTGGGCGAGGCTGATTGGCCAATGACTACGTACGACCAGGGCCTGTTCGACCGCGCCGGCAACTGGAAGCCGCGCGGCTATCAGCGCCAGAGCTGGTGGTCGTTGAAGCCGGTCGTGCACATCGTCCGCAAGCAGGACAACGGCGGCGTCGGCAGCTGGCGCGCCGACTGGACGCCGACCGACATGCAGACCTACGACGACGCCAAGGTGGAGGTGTACAGCAATGCCGACGAAGTGGAACTGTTCCTGAATGGGACTTCGCTCGGCGCCAAGCCCAAGCCAAAGAACGACAGCCCGCGCGGCTGGGACGTCACTTTCGCTCCCGGCACCTTGCGCGCGGTGGCCCGCAACAGCGGCAAGGAAGTGGCGGTCGACGAGCTGAAAACCGCCGGCGCTCCGGCGCGCATCGCACTGTCCTCCAGCCGACCAGCGTTGACGCCGGACTTCGACGATGCCGCCTTCGTCTGGGCGCAAGTGGTCGACGCCAACGGCATCCCGAACCCGAACGCCACCGCACCTATCACCTTCAGCATCAACGGCCCCGGCGTGCTGGCCGCCGTCGACAGCGGCAACAACACCAGCCACGAGGCCTACCAGTCCACGCAGTGCAAGCCGCAATACGGTCGCTGCCTCGCCATCGTCAAAGCCAGCGCCGCCGGCGGCGCCATCACCCTCAAAGCCGCCGCCCCCGGCATCGCCGACGCCAGCATCAACATCCCCACAGGGAAGAAGCCATGACACTCCGCCGCGTCTCAGCCGCCGTGCCCCACCCGCCCCACCGCGACGCGCCCAGTATGGCCAGCGCCGCCATCGCCCCACCGACCGCAGCCGCCACGGCCGCCCACGCGCCGCATGTCACCCGCACCGCAGCGCGATTCGCGTCGCTTCGCGCGATCGACATCCCAGCCGTCCTTCGCACCGCATGCATGGCAGCGTCGTCCGCACCGCCAGGTGCAAGCGCCAACCTGGCCGCCCGGAGCAGCGCGGCGCGGTTCCCGTGGCGTGGTGCGATCGCCTTCCTGGCCGTCATGAGCGCTGCGAGTGCGTATGCGGCGCCGGTGACGGACACCTGGCACTTTGACCTCGTCTCGGCCGCCACTGGCCATGCAGCGGCAGGCCGCACAGCCGTTCTGCCGAGCATGACTTACACCACCGACCGCGGATTCGGATTCGAACCCGGCGCCGCCCCGCATGACGGCAAGCCATTCTACTTCTCTGCCGACCTCCCCGAAGGCAACTACGAAGTAACGGTAAAACTCGGAGGCCCTGTCGCAGCGACAACGACAGTGAAGGCCGAGCTGCGCCGGCTGATGCTGGAAAACGTCCAGACCGCAGCAGGCCAAACGCTGACACGCACATTTACGGTCAACATCCGTACCCCGCATATCACCGCAACCAACAACATCCCCTCAGGCGAAGTCAAACTGAAAGCCCCGCGCGAAACCGTGCAGGAAGCCTGGGCCTGGGACAATCGCCTGACGCTCGAATTCAATGGCAACAACCCGTCGGTGCAATCCATCGACATCAAGCCCGCGCACGTGCCAACGATCTACCTGCTCGGCGACTCCACCGTCTGTGACCAGCCACAGGAACCCTACAACAGCTGGGGCCAGATGCTGCCCCGCTTCTTCAAGCCAGGCGTGGCCGTGGCCAATCACGGCGAGTCCGGCGAAACCTACCGCGACTCCATCAACCGCCTGCGCCTGAACAAGATCCTCAGCCTGCTGCAGACCGGCGACACGGTGCTCATGCAATTCGGCCACAACGACCAGAAGCAAATCAAGGAAGGCAAAGGCGGCCCGTTCACGACCTACAAAAACGAAATCCGCGTCCACGCCGAACAAATCCGCGTGCGGGGCGGCATCCCCGTCATCGTCTCGTCCATGGAACGGCGCGCCTTCGACGCCAACGGCAAGATCGTTCCCTCACTGATTGACTACGCCACCGCCGCGCACCAATCGGCCGACGAACTGCATATCCCGTTCATCGATCTGAACGCCATGAGCAAACCGTTCTACGAAGCGCTCGGACCTGAACGTTCCAAGCTCGCCTTCGCCGAACCTTCACCCGGAAAGATCGACAACACCCATCACAACAGCTACGGCAGCTACGAGTTGGCCAAGCTGGTCATCAAGGGCATCCGCGAAGCCGGGCTGCCGGTTGCACGCTATATCGACGACAGCGTTCCGGCACTAGATCCGGGACATCCCGATCTCGCAGAAAAATTCGCCGTTCCCGCCAGTCCCAACGCCACCACGCAACGACCGCTGGGTGACGACGCCAACGCAGCAGAAGCCTGGCTGTTCGCCTACTTCACCGGCAACGGAGAAGACGGCCTGCACTTCGCCACCAGCACCGACGCCTACCACTGGGACAAAGTCGCCAACGGCCGCAGCTTCCTGACGCCGCAAGTCGGCAAATCCAGATTGATGCGCGATCCCTGCATCGTGCGCGGCCCGGACGGCATCTGGCACATGGTCTGGACTTCCGGCTGGAACGATAGCGGCATCGGCTACGCATCTTCGAAAGACCTGATCAACTGGTCCGCGCAGCAGGAACTGCCCGTGATGGCGCAGGAAAAAGGCGTGCTGAATGCCTGGGCGCCCGAAGTCGCTTACGACGAAAAGCGCGGCGAATTCCTGATCTTCTGGTCCTCCACCATCGAAGGCAAATATCCAACGCCGAAAGACTCGCCTGAAGGCAAATACAACCACCGCATCTACTACACGACCACGAAAGACTTCGTCAGCTTCGCGCCGACAAAGCTGTTCTACGATCCCGGCTTCAGCGTCATCGACGCCACCTTCCTGCGCGCGGATGGCCACAACTATCTGCTCGTCAAAGACGAAACTCGTGTTCCGGCCCACAAATACCTGCAACTGGCCAACGCGCCCGACCTGCAAGGCCCCTTCGGCAAGTTGGGCAAGCCCTTTACACCGCAAGGCGTATGGGCCGAAGGACCGACTGCAATCAAAGCAGGCAATGCATACCTGATCTACTTCGACGCCTACAAGGACAAGCACTATGGCGCCATGCGCTCGCGTGATCTGGTCAGCTGGGAAAACGTCAGCGACAAGATGCACTTTCCGGACGAAGGCACGGCCCAGCGCATGCGCCATGGCACCGTGTTCGCCGCGTCCAACGCCACCGTCGCGCGCCTGCAATCTTCGGGACCGGTGTCCACCACGCCCAGCTCGCAGAACTACGATTCGCACCTGAATTACCAGACCTACTTCGCCGACTATCTGGCTGCGCGCCAGGGCAAAACGGCAGACCTCATCTTCATTGGCGACTCGATCACCGAACAATGGCGCTGGGGCGCAGGCACCGAAGTATGGAAGCAGAAATTCGAAGAGCGCGCCTTCGACTTCGGCCTGGGCGCAGACAGAACCCAGCACGTGCTGTGGCGCCTGCAGCATTTCGACCTTTCCTTCCTGAAGCCGAAAGTCGCGGTAATCATGATCGGCACCAACAACACCAGCGAGACGCCGGAAGAAATTGCCGCCGGTGTGAGCGCGGTGGTAGCCGCCACACAAAGCAAATTCCCCGGTGTGAAGGTCGTCCTGTGCAGCATCCTTCCCAACGCCCGTGCAACCGAGAAAATGGCGGCAACAAACAAGCTGCTTACACCGCTGGCCGACAACAGAAAAGTGTTCTATCTCGACCTCGCATCGAAATTCACGCCCGAAGGCGATAACTGGAAAGGCCTGAGCCGCGACAAGCTGCATTTGACGGGAGAAGGCTACGCCACCTGGGCGGCCGAACTGGAAGCGCTGCTGCCAACCGTACTCAAATGACCATGAACCTTTACTACCTCCCTGCCGCAGCGCTGTTCGCCGCCTGCGCCACCGCTGCACACGCAGCCCCCGCGCAGCGCGCCGCCTACGACTTCAACCCTGGCTGGCGCCTGTTCGTCGGCGACCCGGCCGGGGCCAGCCAGCCCGGCTTCGACGACTCAGCGTGGAAGCCCGTCACCCTGCCCCGTGCCTGGAATGAGGATGACGCGTTCAAGAAAGATATCGCAGACCTCAGCACCGGCATCGCCTGGTATCGCAAGCATTTCCGCCTGCCCGCCGGAGCATTGAACGGCAAAGTCCTTCTCGAATTCGAGGGCGTGCGGCAGGCTGGCGAAGTTTTCGTCAACGGCAAATCGCTGATCCTGAGCGAAAACGGCATCAACGCATTCGGTGTGGACATCAGCAATGCAGCCAAAGCCGGCGACAACGTCATCGCCGTCCGCACCGACAATGCCTGGGACTATCACGAGAAAG
>NZ_JBFRDW010000182.1:0-9289 GCF_052113985.1 Pseudoduganella sp. RAF53_2
GGAAAGGGCTGGGCATGTTCAAGAATCTGTTGATCAAGTGGAAGCTGGCGGTCCTGGTTGGCATCATGATGATCGCGCTGGTGGTGCTGGGCGCAGCAGGGTATCGGGGTATTGCAAAAGTGGGCGGATCGGTGAACGAAATCGGGGTCGTTCGCCTGCCGTCGATTCAGGGGCTGCTGGAATTGAACGAGGGCCAGACCGCGGTGGCGCTCGCGACGCTGCGCACGGCCATCTGGGAAAACGACTACACATCGCAGGCGAAGTTCGCCGAAGTGATCAAGCTGCGCGATAAGGCCTGGGCCAACGCCAACGGCGGCTGGAAGCGCTATGAGCCGCTGCCGCAAACGGATGAAGAAGCGGCCATGTGGAAGCAGTTCGTGGGCGAGTGGGAAGCGTGGAAGGCCGTCGACGCTAAACTGGGCGCTACCATCGCGGCGCTTGCGTCCAACAAGGACGAAGAAAAACAGAAAGAGCTGTTCAAGCAGTTCTACGCCCAGTTCGACGAAGCGGGGCCGCTGTTCGCCAAGGCCGAAACCTCTCTGGACAAGATCACCGAGCTGAATGACAACGTGGCCAAGGGCAGCGTGAAGGATGGCCTGGCGGCTGTCGGCACGGCGGAAGCGGCCATGATCTGGACCGCCATCATCGCGCTCGCCGTGGCGATTGGCTGCGCATGGTATATCGCGCTGGCGATCACGCGTCCCATCGAATCGGCAGTGCAGGTCGCGCAGACTGTGGCTGCGGGCGATCTGACCAGCACCATCACCGTTGACACCAGCGAAGAAACCGGCCAGCTGTTGCAAGCGCTGAAAGACATGAACGGTAGCCTGATCAAGGTGGTCGCGCAGGTGCGCAGCGGCACCGACACGATCGCCTGCGCGTCCAGCGAGATCGCGAGCGGCAACCTGGATCTGTCTTCACGTACGGAAGAACAGGCATCCTCGCTGGAGGAAACCGCCTCCTCGATGGAAGAACTGACATCCACGGTGCGCCAGAACTCTGACAACGCACAGCAAGCCAACCAGCTGGCGCGCACGGCATCGGGCGTGGCGGAGAAGGGCGGCGACGTGGTGGCACGCGTGGTGCAAACCATGGATTCGATCAATGAGTCGTCCTGCAAGATCGTCGACATCATCGGCGTGATCGACGGCATCGCCTTCCAGACCAATATCCTCGCCCTGAATGCGGCGGTGGAAGCAGCGCGTGCCGGTGAACAGGGCCGCGGCTTCGCGGTGGTGGCATCGGAAGTGCGCAATCTGGCCCAGCGTTCCGCCGCGGCAGCGAAAGAAATCAAGCAGCTGATTGGCGACTCGGTCGAGAAAGTGGGCGCCGGCAGCAAGCTGGTGGCGGAAGCGGGCAGCACGATGGGCGAAATTGTCACCAGCGTGCAGCGCGTGACGGACATCATCCAGGAAATCAGCCTGGCGACGCAGGAGCAGAGCGTTGGTATCGACCAGATCAACGATGCCATCGGCCAGATGGACAGGGTCACCCAGCAGAATGCGGCGCTGGTGGAAGAAGCGGCTGCCGCATCGGCCTCATTGCAGGAACAGGCGCAGTCGCTGGCCGCTGTGGTCAGCGTATTCAAACTCGATCCCAGTCTGTTGACGGCGCCTGCCGCCAAGCCGCGTGCTGCGGCTGTGGCGAAGCGTCCTGTCGCGCTGGCGGCCGCCGCACCGCTCAAACGTCCGGAATTGAAGCGTCCCGCGCCGGCGAAAGTCGCCGCTGCGCGCGAAGCGGCGGATGACTGGGAAGAGTTTTAAGCAGGACAGGCCAGCAGCAGGGCAGTGATGTTGTCACGGCTACCGTCCTGCTTGGCCATTTCGGTCAGCGCTGCGCAGGCGGCTTCCAGGCCGTCCAGCGTGGTGTGCGCAAGAATCGCTTCGATGGCGCCCGCCTGTGCTTCGCCATACAGCCCGTCGCTGCACAGCAGATAAAGATCTCCCGGCTGCAGCGGCATCGCAAAGACATCCGGTTCGATGTCGGGACTTGGCCCCAGCGCCTGCAGCAGCAGATTGCGTGGCGGGAGAGGTTCCGGCAGGCCTTGTTCCAGCGCCTGCTGGTAAAGCGTGTGATCGTGCGTCAGTTGTTCGAGCAGGCCATCGCGCCAGCGGTAGATGCGGCTGTCGCCGACATGCAGTGCGATGGCAGGCGCGCCTGGCTCGGGCTGCCATAGCGCGCTCAAGGTGGTTCCCATGCCGATGCCATCCGCCAGTCCGGCCGCTGCGTTCATGCCGTACAGCGTGGCGTTCACGTGCAGCACCGCATCGCGCGCCGCCTGCACTGCGCGTGGACTGGCACCCGTCCAGGTGGTGTCGGGATCGACAGGATGATCATGCACATTGGCCAGCTCGCGTGCCAGCAGCAGCAAGGCTTCCGTGCTGGCCAGCGCGCCGCCGGCGTGGCCGCCCATGCCGTCGGCCACCGCCACCAGTCCCAGTCTCGTATCGATCAGCAGATTGTCCTGATTGGATGGGCGGACGGTCCCGGTATCGGTGAGCCCGCAGGCGGCGCCCATCGCCAGTGTGTGCGGACGCGGTGGCGAAAGCGGAATCATCGGATCAGCTCCGCATGCTGCAGCAGCTGCTTCGGTGGCGGCATACCGAGACGTGCCGCGACGTCCATGTTCACCAGGACGTTGAAGCTGCCGATAGTTTCGATCGGAATCTCGCTCGGGCTGCGGCCGTGGAAGAGGATTTGCGCGGTCTTATGCGCGGTCAGTTTGCCGATTTCGCGATTGCCGCTCACCAGCCCGAACAAGGCTTTGCCATCGCGCAGATTGATTTCGGTGGCCGCGAAGGTGGGCAGATGGGCGTCGAGCGCCACTTGCGTCAGCAGCTTGCGGTGGGTGGCCAGGAAGTTATCGGGGCCGATATACAGCAGCTGCACGCCTTGCCGCGCCAGATCGTTCACCATGCCAGGCAAGGCGTCGACTTGCGGTTGTCCATTGGCATCCAGTGGCACAGGCTTGGCGATGATCTCGCAGCCGCATTGCGCCGCCTCGGCGCGCAGCTCGCGCACGGTGGCCTGGGAATTCAATTCGTTCGGGTTGTAAATGGTCGCGATGCGGGCAAAACGCCGCCAGGCGCGGATGGCCTTCATCTGCTGGCTCACCGGCACCACATGGCAAGTCCCCGTGATATTGCGATGCGAGGACTGCAGCGAGCGCACCACGCCAGCGGCTTGCGGCGTCGATACCATGGTGAACACGACGGGGATGTCGGTCTCGTGCGCATCCGGGTCAACGGCGCCTTCCTTGCCTGCCACGGCCAGCGTTACCGATGTGCCCCAGGTGTAGATCAAGTCTGCGCCTAATGCGCGGGCTTCGGCGATCAGGGCAGGGACGCGGCTGATATCCAGGTCCACATTGCGCTCGATGAATTCGACTTTCAGTTTGTGCTGGGCGAAGTAGTCGCGGAAGCCTTGTTCGGCGGGCGTTTCGCCGTAGGCCAGAATCATGTAGATGCGCGGCACATGCGGCTTGCTGTCGTGCGCCAGTGCGGCCAGTGGCGCCAATGGTGAGGCGGCCGTGAGCATGGCCGCGCCGCGCAGGAATGTGCGCCGCGTGCCGCCATGCGAGGGCCGTCTCGTCTGAGTCATGCCAGCGATTCTACACCGCTTACTGTGCGGGCGTCGCAGGCTGCGCGGGCGGCGTCGCTGGCGGGTTGGCCGGCGCGGCAGGCGTACCAGGTACTGCGGGCGTCTCTTCGCCCGGCGCCGCTTCGCCCTCCGGCGCCGGCGCCTGATCCAGGTCGATGCCGCGCACCGTCGGATCGCTGGTGTATTCCTCCAGCATCCAGTCGCCGTCCTGCTGCACCACGCCTTCCGGCGCTGCACGTTCGATTGGCCCGCGCTTGGCGAGAGCGACTTTCATGTAGTCGATCCAGATCGGCAGCGAGAGCGTGGCGCCGAATTCGCGGCCGCCCAGCGATTTCGGCTCGTCATAGCCCATCCAGGCGACGCCGACGATGCCGCCGCCATAGCCGGCGAACCAGCCGTCCATGGCGTCGCTGGTGGTGCCGGTTTTGCCTGCGATGTCATTGCGGCCCAGGCGCTGCGTGGCTTGCGCGCCGGTGCCGGTGCGCGTGACTTCATGCAGCATGCTGTCCATGATGAAGAGGTTGCGCTCGTCCAGCACGCGATTGCCGTCCTGCGCGACGGCTGGTGGTTTGGTTTCGGACAGTACGGTGCCCTTGCTGTCGGTGATGCGCGAAATCAGGTATGGCTGGACCTTGTAGCCGCCGTTGGCGAATACCGCATAAGCGCTGACCATCTGCTCCGGCGTGACCGCGCCCGTACCCAGCGCCATGGTGTAATTCTTCGGATGCTTGGCCAGATCGAAGCCGAATTTGCCGAGGTAGCCGTGCGCATAATCCAGACCGGTCGCGCGCAGGATGCGCACGGAAGGCACGTTCTTGGACGCGGCCAGCGAACGGCGCATGGTAATCGGGCCGTCAAAAACATTGTCGTCGTTCTGCGGACGCCATGGCTCACCGTTGGCGCCGCCCGGCAGCTCGATAGGCTCGTCCAGCACCAGGGTGGCTGGCGAGAAGCCCTTCGAGATCGCTGCCGAATAAATGAAAGGCTTGATGGAGGAGCCCGGCTGGCGCCAGGCCTGCGTCACGTGATTGAACTTCTGCAGCGTGTAATCGAAGCCGCCGACCATGGCATGGTAAGCACCGGTTTCAGCATCGATGGCGGCAAAGGCGGCGGCTACTTTCGGCACTTGCGTGATGGCCCAGGTCTTTTTCTCGCCGCGCATGACGCGGATGACGGCGCCAGGGCGCAGCTTGAAGGTTGGCTTGGCGTTGGCCGACAAGGCCGGTGCGGCCAGCTTCAGGCCCTCGCCGGTTATGGCCAACTRTTCGCCGTCGATGGTTTCCACTTTGACTTCGGTTGGCGAAGCTGCCAGCACCATGGCTGGAATCAGGCCATCGCTGGAGGTGCGCTTGCCCAGCGCTTCGTCAATTGCATCCTCGCGTGCTTCTTCATCGGCCGGCAGATCGATATAGGCCTCGGGGCCGCGATAGCCGTGGCGCTGGTCGTAGGCAATCACATTGCGGCGCACGGATTCGTAAGCGGCATCCTGGTCGGCGCTGATAATCGTGGTGTAGACGTTGATGCCCTTGCTGTAAGCGTCGTCCTTGTACTGCGCAACGACGGCAAGGCGCGCCAGTTCGGCAACATATTCGGCGTGGGCTTCGAACTCCTGGCCGCGGCTGTTGATGCGCAGCGGCTCGTGCAATGCCTGCTGGTACTGGGCTTCGCTGATGTAGTTCAATTCACGCAAGCGGCCCAGCACGACATGCTGGCGGGCTTTGGCGCGCTTGGGATTGGAGATCGGATTGTGGTGGGCCGGATTCTTCGGCAGGCCCGCCAGCATGGCGATTTCGGCGATGGACAGGTCCTTCAGCGACTTACCGAAATAGGTGCGCGCCGCGGCCGAGAAGCCGAAGCTGCGCTGGCCCAGGTAAATCTGGTTCATGTACAGCTCAAGAATTTCGTCCTTGCTCAGGGCGCCCTCGATGCGGTAGGCCAGCAGGATTTCGGTGGCCTTGCGTGACACGACTTTTTCGCGGCTCAGATAGAAATTGCGCGCCACCTGCATGGTGATGGTGGAAGCGCCCTGGCGGAAGCCGCCGGCCAGATTGGCGCGCGCGGCGCCGAGGGCGCGAATCCAGTCGATGCCGCCGTGTTCGTAGAAGCGCGTGTCCTCGATGGCGAGGATGGTCTTCTTCATCATGTCCGGAATCTGCTTGATCGGCACGAAGTCGCGGTGCTCTTCACCGAATTCGCCAATCAGCACTTTGTCTGCCGTGTAAATGCGCAGGGGGATCTTCGGGCGATAGTCGGTTACTGCTTCCAGCGACGGCAGGTTGGGGGAGACCACAACCAGCAGGTAGCCAATGACGGCGGCAACGCCTAGAACGGCGGCTACGCCTGCGGCAATCAGGGCACGGATGACGAATCGGCGATTAACGGTCAAGGCAGTCTCTCGGTTGCAAAGTCGGGCAATTATAGACTATGCAGGGGGAGCGGCTTATGCCATAGTGCGGGCTGTACTTTCAGGACGCAGACATGCCAAAGGATCAAGGAATGCCATTCGAAGGCCAGCCCCAGGTACGGCCATATATCCCCGATGAAGCCCAGCTTCCCGAACTGACTTTCCGCTCTCTGCTGCTTGGCACAATCCTTGGCATGGTGTTCGGCGCATCCTCGCTTTACCTGGTGCTGAAAGTGGGCTTGACGGTCAGCGCCTCGATCCCGGTGGCCGTGATTGCGATTACCTTCTTTGGCCTGACCAAGAAGATGGGCGGCAAGGATTCCAGCATCCTCGAAAACAGTATTGCGCAAACCGCCGGTTCGGCCGGCGAATCGATTGCGTTCGGCCTGGGTGTGACCATGCCCGCCATCCTGATCCTGGGCTTCGACCTGGAGATCTGGCGCGTGATGCTGGTGGGCGTGCTGGGCGGTCTGCTGGGCATCCTGATGATGATTCCGATGCGCCGCACCATGATCGTGGATCAGCACCGCGAACTCAAATTCCCCGAAGGTACGGCCTGCGCTGAAGTGCTGAAGGCTGCGGCCAACGATACGTCCCGTCTCGCTGCCGGCGAAAGCCTGCAGGAAGAGTCGGAAGCTGCCCGCGACGCCAAGCGCCGGGCGCGCATCATCTTCAGCGGTTTCTTCATCGGTCTGATTTACAAGGCGATGAATGTGTCGCTGAAATGGTGGAAAGATACGCCGGAAGTCGTGCTGGGCGCGCCGCTGAAGGGCGGCTCCGTGGGCGGCGAAATCTCGCCGGAGTTGCTGGGCGTCGGCTACATCATCGGCCCGCGCATTGCGCTGACCATGGCCGGTGGTGGCGTGCTGTCGTATCTGCTGCTGATCCCGATGATCAAGTTCTTTGGCGACCCGCTGACCACCGTGCTGTCGCCGGGCACCATGCTGATTTCGCAAATGGGGCCGGACGATGTGCGCAGCGCTTATATTCTGTACATCGGCGCCGGCGCCGTCGCGGCAGGCGGCCTGATTTCGCTGGTGCGCGCCATGCCGATGATTATCCGCAGCCTGTTTGCGGGCCTGTCCAATGTGGGCAAGGGCAGCAAGGCCGATAGTACGCGCCGCACCGAACGCGATATTCCGATGAAGTGGGTGGTGATCGGCTGCCTGGCCATCATTGCCGTCATCACCGCCGCAACGCCGCTGCATATGAATGTGCTGGGCGCGCTGCTGATCCTGGTGTTCGGTTTCCTGTTCTCGACGGTTTCCTCCCAGCTGACGGGCGAAATCGGTTCCTCTTCCAATCCCACCTCCGGCATGGCCGTGGCCACGCTGCTGTTCACCTGCCTGATCTTCCTGATTCTGGGCTGGACCGGCGGCCAGTATTATGTGACCGCGCTGTCGGTTGGCGCCATCGTGTGTATCGCATCGGCCAACGCGGGCACGACATCGCAGGACCTGAAGACCGGCTTCCTGGTCGGCTCCACGCCGCGCCTGCAACAGTATGCAATCCTGGCCGGTTCGCTGGCCTCCGCGCTGCTGCTTGGCCCGATCCTGCTTCAACTGAATAATTCCAGCACGGTGTATGTGCCTGCTGCCGAAGTGGCGCCCGGTCTGGTGACCGATGCTTCGCGCCTGACCGCCACCGCCAGACTGCAAGGCCCGCAGGCCGCCAGCGACAGCCGCACTYACAAGGTGTGGGAGAAGCAGGACGACAAGGGCGGGCCGGCCGGCAAATACTATGTGGCCGATGACGGCAAGGCGGTTTATCTGGTCGATCCGGGCATCAACGGCACGCACACCAGGCGCCCGGATGGGTCGGAAGTGAAGAAGTACGACGCGCCGAAGGCCGTGCTGATGTCCTACATCATCAAGGGCATCCTCGACAACAAGCTGCCGTGGACGCTGGTGATGTTGGGCGTGATGATTGCCGTGATTCTGGAAATGTCGGGCATCGAGTCGCTGTCGTTTGCGGTGGGCGTGTATCTGCCGCTGTCGGCCACGCTGCCCGTCGCGATTGGCGGCCTGGTACGCGGCTTTGTCGATCGGCGCAACAGCAAGCTGCCGCAATACGCAAATCTGAATGAAGATGAGAAGCAGGCCGCAGGCGACCGCAGTGCAGGCGTGCTGCTGGCGTCAGGCTATATCGCAGGCGGCGCGCTGGCAGGCATCGTCATCGCAATCACTGCCGGCTTGATGACGGACTTCGATACGATGGTGACGAATTGGGCGGAGCACAGCAATCCGTTCTACAGCGGCGAGGCGGCCAATGCGCTGTCGCTGCTGCCGTATTTTGTGCTGATTGCATTGCTCCTGTGGGTGGCACGGGAGAAAAAACAACCTTAACAAGGAGATTGGGGATGAGGAAAGAGCTGTCTGCTGCATGCTTGTTGCTGGCCGCAGGTGCGGCTGGCGCGGCCACGCAATCCATCGATTGCGGCCGCCTGCTGGACGTGAAAGCCGGTGTATGGCGAGAGAAGGTGACGGTGGTGGTGGAGAACGGCAGCGTGAAGTCGATCGCGCCGACCGCCGGCAAAGGCGATGTGGACCTGAGTGGCATGTCCTGCATGCCGGGCTTCATCGACATGCACGTGCACCTGTCCTCGCAAACCCAGCCCCAGGTTGAATCGCTGCGCAGCCAGCTGACGCTCGACGTGCAGGACCGCGCCTATAAGTCCGTGGCCTACGCCCAGCGCACGCTGTTCGCGGGCTTCACCACCGTGCGTGATCTGGGCGATAACGAAGGCCTTAACATCTCCCTCAAGCGTGCCATCAACAGCGGCGCCATTGTTGGCCCGCGCATGTTCACGGCCGGTAAGGCGATTGCCACCACGGGCGGCCATGCCGACCCAAGCAACGGCTATTCGCGTGAACTGCAGCATCTGAAAGGCACGCCAGGACCGGACGAGGGCGTTGTCAACAGCCCGGAAGAAGGCCGCCAGGCGGTGCGCGCCCGTTACAAGGAAGGCGCCGACGTGATCAAAGTGACCGCCACCGGCGGCGTGCTGAGCCAGGCCATCAGCGGCATGAACGCGCAATACACGGAAGAAGAATTGCGTGCCATCGTCGCTACCGCCAAGGATTACGGCTTCAAGGTGGCGGCCCACGCCCACGGCGCGGAAGGCATGAAGCGCGCGCTGCGTGCGGGCCTGGACTCCATTGAACACGGCACCTTCATGGATGACGAAGCCATCGCCCTGTTCAAGAAAACCGGCGCCTGGTACGTGCCGACCATCAGCGCGGGCCGTTATGTGGCCGACAAGGCAAAGGAGCCGAATTACTACTC
>NZ_JBFRDW010000183.1:0-9239 GCF_052113985.1 Pseudoduganella sp. RAF53_2
ACGCGGGTCACTTCCGATGCGAAGGAACGCAGCTGGTCCACCATCACGTTGATGGTGTCTTTCAGCTGCAGGATTTCGCCGCGCACGTCCACCGTAATCTTCTTGGACAAGTCGCCGTTTGCCACGGCGGTGGTCACCTCCGCGATGTTACGCACCTGCGACGTCAGGTTACCTGCCATGGAGTTCACGGAGTCGGTCAAGTCTTTCCAGGTACCCGCCACGCCTTTCACCTGCGCCTGGCCGCCCAGCTTACCTTCCGTACCCACTTCACGCGCCACACGCGTCACCTCGGAGGAGAAGGAGGACAGCTGTTCCACCATGGTGTTCGCCGTCATTGCGGCGCGCAGGTACTGGCCCTTCAGCGGGTGGCCGTCCACTTCCAGCGCCATGGTCTGGGACAAGTCGCCCTTCGCCACGGCGCCGATCACGCGCGCCATCTCGGTGGTCGGGCGCACCAGGTCGTCGATCAGGGTGTTGACGGAGCTGATAATCGTCTGCCAGCCACCGGACACGTTCGGCACCGCCGCGCGCTGCGTCAGACGGCCTTCGCGGCCCACCACGCGGCTCACGTCCGTCACCGCTTTCACGATGCGTTCGTTGTTCTCGATAATTTCGTTGAGGGTGTCGGCGATCTTGCCGGAGACGCCCGTCCAGTCGGAGGGCATGCGCGCGGAGAAATCGCCTTTTTTGAGTGCCATGAGGGTGG
This sequence comes from Pseudoduganella sp. RAF53_2, assembly GCF_052113985.1. Lineage (NCBI taxonomy): Bacteria > Pseudomonadati > Pseudomonadota > Betaproteobacteria > Burkholderiales > Oxalobacteraceae > Pseudoduganella > Pseudoduganella sp. RAF53_2. The sequence continues at coordinate 707 of NZ_JBFRDW010000183.1, forward strand.
AAAGGATCAGGCGTAGATCCAATTCCTCCGGCAGTTCGGTCATATCGTTCACGTATTCCTCCGGGCGGATTTGCCAAAAATGCATTATGGCAATTTTGTGTAGTTTAGCCGAACAAGCGTATTACAATTTAGAGGGACCCTGCGCACGATTGCGCAGGTGTTGCATTTTTACTTCAGTTGCTGTAACAGGAAGGTATAGGTCAGCGCCCACATTTGTGCCTGTTGGTCGTTATTGGCCGCGCCGGCGTGGCCGCCTTCCGTGTTTTCCCAGTACAGCACATCGTGGCCCTGTTCCTCCATCTTGGCCACCATCTTGCGCGCATGGCCGGGATGGACACGGTCATCGCGGGTCGAGGTGGTGAACAGTATGCGCGGATAGTGCTTGTCCTTGAATACGTTCTGATAGGGCGAGTATTTGCTGATATAGGACCACTGCTTGGGATCGTCCGGATCGCCGTATTCGCCCATCCAGGAAGCGCCGGCCAGCAGCTTGCTGTAGCGCTGCATGTCCAGCAGCGGGACCTGGCACACCACAGCATTGAACAGGTCCGGACGCTGGGTCAGCACGGCGCCGACCAGCAGACCGCCGTTGGAGCCGCCCATGATGCCGAGGTGGCGCGGGCTGCTGACTTTATGCTTGATGAGATCCTGCGCCACGGCGATGAAGTCGTCGAACGCTTTCTGGCGGTTTTCCTTCAGTGCGGCCTGGTGCCAGCGCGGACCAAATTCGCCGCCGCCGCGGATATTCGCCAGCACGTACACACCGCCATGCTTCAGCCATGCCTCGCCGGTGGTGCCGCTGTAGAAAGGCTTCATCGATACTTCAAAACCGCCATAGCCATACAGCACCGTGGGGTTCTTGCCATCGAGCCTGGCCTGCTTGTTCATCACCACGAAGTAGGGAATCTTCGTACCGTCTTTTGACGTGGCCTGAAACTGCTTGACCACATAAGGCCTGGCGTCGAAGAAGCCTGGCAGGGACTTCAGCGAAGAGCGCTGGTCGCCGCCGCTGTGCGCCAGGTACATGGTGGTCGGGTTCAGGAAGTCGGTGACGGTCAGGAAGTAGTCGTCTGAGGCGATAGGATCGATGGCGCTGACTTCCAGCGTGCCGAAGGCAGGGGCATCGACCTTGCGCTGCTGCCATTTGCCATCCACGTGCGTGTACTCGACCAGACGGTTCTTGACGTTGTCGAGCACATTCAGCAGCAGCTTGCTCCTGGTGGCGGAGACACCGTCCAGCGAACTGGTTGGGGTTGGCGTGAACAGTACGTCGAACTTGCGCTCGCCGGCCATGAATTTGCGGAAATCGGTGGCGAGCAGGGCGCCTTGCGGGTAGCGCTGGCCGCCAACTTCCCAATCGGAGCGCAGGTCGATGATCAGCTGGTCGCGCACCGTGTAGGCATTGGCGTCTTCCGGCTTTTCGATCCTGGTCAGCTTGTCGCCTTCGCGCAGGAAGAGCTCACTGCTGTAGAAGCCGATCTGGCGCGAGACGAACTGGAAATCGTAATCGGGCGTGAAGTCCTTGTAAGCGCCGACGCCCAGGTCTTCGGTCTTCGCTTCGTACAGCGTGCGTGCGGCCGTCAGCGGCGTGCCGCGCTTCCATTCCTTCACGATGCGCGGATAACCGGAAGTGGTCATCGAGCCTTCGCCGAAATCGGTGGAGACGAAGAGGGTGTCCTGGTCGATCCAGGCGATATCGCTCTTTGCTTCCGGCAGCGTGAAGCCGTCTTTCACGAAAGCGCGCGAGGCGGTGTCGAACTCGCGCACCACATGCGCATCGCCGCCGCCGCGCGATAGCGACACCAGGCAGCGCTCGCCCTTTGGATACAGGCAGTGCACACCATGCCAGACCCAGTTTTCCTTTTCATCGGCGGCCAGTTGGTCGACATCGATAATGGTTTCCCAGGCCGGCGCCGGCTTCTGGTACTGCTCCATGGTCGTACGGCGCCAGATGCCGCGCACGTGCTGGGCATCGCGCCAGAAGTTGTACAGGAAGTCGCCGTGCTTGACGACGAAGGGAATGCGTTCCTTCGAATTGAGGATGGTGCGCAGGCGTTCGTGAATGGCCGGGTATTCGGGCCGGGCCTGCAGCTCCTTCAGCGCGACCGCATTCTGCCCCTTGACCCAGGCCAGCGCTTTGTCGCCGCCTACGTCTTCCAGCCACAGATAGGGATCGGGCTTCCGGGTCTCGGCATGGCCTTGACCCAGCGCTGCCAGGCCGAGCACCATGCCGCTGGCCAGTTTTCGGTACGAACGCATTCTGTCTCCTCAAGATTGCAGAATACGTACTCTACACCAATGAAGGATCTACTTACAGTTGCTTGGCCTCGAAGGTATTGCACTGGGCGATATCGCCCGATTTGATGCCGCGCGTGAACCAGCGTACGCGCTGTTCGGAGGTGCCGTGGGTGAAGGAATCCGGCACCACTTCACCGGTGGCCTGTCGCTGCAGCGCATCGTCGCCAATTGCGGTCGCGGCGGCCAGCGCTGTTTCGATATCGCCCTGTTCCAGGATCTGGCGCGCGCGGTTGGCGTGGTAGCCCCACACGCCGGCAAAGCAGTCCGCCTGCAATTCCATGCGCACCGACAGCGCGTTCGCCTGCTTTTCGGAAGCGCGGCGGCGTGCATTGTCGACCTTCTCGGAAATGCCCATCAGGTTCTGCACATGATGGCCCACCTCGTGCGCGATCACATAAGCCTTGGCGAATTCGCCGGACACGCCGAAGCGCTGCTCCATCAGCTTGTAGAAACTAAGGTCGATATAGACTTTCTGGTCGCCGGGGCAGTAGAACGGACCGGTGGCGGTCAGGCCCTGGCCGCATGCGGTTGGAATGCGGCCCGTGAACAGGTCGAGCTTGGGCCGCACGTATTGCGCGCCTTGCTGCTTGAACAGCTCATCCCAGGTGTCTTCGGTATCGGCCAGCACCACGCGCACGAACTTGGCCTGGCGGTCGTTTGGATCGGTGCTGTGCGAGCGTGGCTGTTGCTGCTGCACGGCGACCGGACCGCCACCGCTCAACAGGCTCAGAATGGTGGACGGGCTCACGCCAAGGAAGTAGGAGCCCACCAGTGCGATCAGAATCGTGCCGATGCCGATGGAGCGCCCGCCGAAGCCGAAACCTCCGCCACCGCCGCCGCCATCGCCGCGCATATCTTCGACGTTGTCGCTTTCCCTGTTACCTTCCCAGCGCATGTACTGCTCCTTTGTTATCCATGTTTTTCACTATATAACATGGCGACCTGGTGTGGCGCMTGATTTGTTGGAAATCTTTACAATTGCATTTTGCTCAGAAATGGAGGTTGTGTGAAAGCACGACGGTGGTACATCGTGGCAGCAGTGCTGTGGGCCGTAGTCGCAGGGGCAGTGTATTTCCTGCGCGTGCCTGAATTGGACTGTGCACAACAGCAGCCTGCGGCTTACACGCAGAAGTGCCTGGCGGCTGTCCAGCAGCAGGCGACGGCAGGCGACACCATCGCCATGCTCAAACTCATCCAGTATTTTGAGCCGCGCGACCGCGGCACCGCCCAGCAATGGGTACGCAAGGCGGCGCAGCGCGGCGAACCGTCGTCGGTGCAGCGCATCTTTGCCGAGTGCGGCGAGGGTAAGGCTTACAGCGTGCAGGATGCGGAAGCGCTGCTGGCCAGTGTGAGCGCGCTGGACGAGGCCTACTTCCGGCTGGGCGGCTCGTGCAAACCGGTGGACATGGACTACGCAGCCCATTTGTCGCCGGCCGATCTGATCTCGGCGCCGGACGTGCCCGGCCTGTGCCGCGTGGCCGTCAAATATGCCCAGCTTAGCGTGTCGCCGGCAGGCGCCAAACTGGACCCGGCCAAGCCCGCGCAATTGCTGGCCGAATGCGAACGCCGCGCGGCGCCCGGAACCGAAGGACTGAAGGATGCGCAACTGGCGCGCCAGATGCTGGAACGGCAGATCCGCGCGGTGCGGCTGGAGTAATCCATCCAGCACGCACCGGCCGGGTGCTTAGTTGATCATCGGCCCGCCGATATTGCCTTTGAAGATTTCCATATTCAGGCTGAAGTCGTCGACGGTGCCGTGTGTGCGGCCGCCGTCGACGGTGACCACCACGCTGCGCCCGCCGTGCAGGCGTGTCATTTCTTCACGCGAAAGCGAACGCGCAAACTCGCGCTCATGTTTTTCCGTAATGGCCTTCACGCTCAGGTCTTTGATGATCAACGTTTTCATGATGCTTCTCCTAATAGATAAAGATAAAAAGTCGGTAGTGAACGCAGCTTTGTACGCTCACTACAAACGATGCATCTAGCATGCCAACGGGATCACGGGGCAGGGCGCCATAGCTTCGCCCTGAATTGTTGGAACGCGCCCAACAAACCGGCGCCGCTGTTGGATTGCAGCAGGCGATAAAGCACAGGCAGCACCAGCAGTGTCAGCGCCGTGGATGACAGGATGCCGCCGATCACCACGGTGGCAAGCGGACGCTGGACTTCCGCACCGGTGCCCGTTGCCAGCGCCATCGGCACGAAGCCGAGCGAGGCGACCAGCGCCGTCATCAGCACGGGCCGCAGCCTGGTCAGCGCGCCGGTGGTGATAGCGTCATCGATGGTGGCGCCATCCTCGCGCAAGCTGCGGATACTGGCGATCATGACCAGGCCATTCAGCACGGCTACGCCGGACAGCGCGATGAAGCCGACGGCCGCCGAAATCGAGAGCGGAATGCCGCGCAGCCAAAGCGCAACAATGCCGCCGGTCAGGGCAAAGGGAATCCCGGTGAATACCAGCAGTCCATCCCTGACATCCCTGAACATCACGAACAGCAGGGTGAGCACCAGGAACAGCGCGAGCGGTACCACAATCCGCAGGCGCTGCGTGGCCGATTGCAGCTGCTCGAAAGTGCCGCCCCAGCCGGTCCAGTAGCCCGCCGGGATCTTCACGTTTGCTGCGATGGCCGCTTCCGCTTCTTTGACGAAGCCACCAACGTCGCGGCCCCGGACGTTGACGCTGACCACAATGCGCCGCTTGCCGTTTTCGCGGCTAATCTGGTTCGGTCCCTGCGCAAACTCCAGCGCGGCGACTTCCGCCAGCGGGATGAAGGACCCGCCGGGAAGGGCAATCGGCAGCCGGCTCAGCGCCTCCACATCGCTGCGTAATGCTTCCGGCAAGCGGACGACGATATCGAAGCRCCGGTCGCCTTCAAACTTGACGCCCGCTGTGCGGCCGCCGGTCGCGATGGCGACGGTTTCCTGCACATCGGCGATATTCAGACCATAGCGCGCCGTCTTTTCGCGATCGATGTCCACGGTCAGCATAGGCAATCCCTCGGTCTGTTCCACCTTGACCTCGGCCGCGCCGGAAATGCTTTGCAACGTCCGGGCGATCTGCTGGCCGGTCTGCGCCAGCACGTCCATATCGTCGCCATACACTTTCACTGCGACGTCGCTGCGAACGCCGGAAATCAGCTCGTTGAAGCGCAGCTGGATCGGTTGCGAGAACTCGTAAGCATTGCCTGCATATTTTTCCGCTTCCTGCTGGATGGTTTCGAGCAGGTCCGGCCGGTTTTGCCTGAGCATGATGTAGCCGTCCGAGATATTGGGCGGCATCGGGTCGGACGCGATTTCCGCTGTGCCGGTGCGGGCGAAGATGCGCTCGATTTCCGGGAACTTCGCCTTCAGCCCGGCTTCCAGCTTCTTCTGCATTTCAAGCGATTGCGTCAGGCTGGTGCCGGGGATACGCAATGCCTGCAAGGCGAGGTCGCCTTCATTCAGGCTTGGCACAAACTCGCTGCCCATGCGGCTTGCCAGCAGGGCCGACAAGGCGATCAGCACGGCGGCCGTGGTGATCACCAGTGCGCCGTTGGCGAGGACCTTGGCAAGCATCGGCTGGTATGTCCGGCGCGCCATGGCCATCAGGCGATTCTCTTTTTCCGCAACACGCTCGCCGATGAACAGTGCCACCGCAGCAGGAATGAAAGTCAGCGAAAGCATCATCGCGCCGGCCAGCGCCGCGACCACGGCGAAGGCCATCGGGTGGAACATTTTGCCTTCCACGCCGGACAGTGCGAAGATCGGCAAATACACCACCATGATGATCAACTGGCCGAACAGAAGCGGACGGCGCGCTTCCTGTGCAGCAGCGAAGACTTCGCGCATGCGCTCGTCCAGTGTCAGCGTGCGCCCGCGCTGCTCCTGCGCGTGCGCGAGCCTGCGGACGCAATTTTCCACGATGACCACGGCTCCGTCGATAATGATGCCGAAGTCCAGCGCACCAAGACTCATCAGGTTGGCGCTGACTTTGTAGCTGGCCATGCCGGTAAAGGTGAACAGCATGGAAAGCGGAATCACCATCGCCGTAATCACGGCAGCCCGGATATTCCCGAGGAAGAGAAACAGGATGGCAATGACCAGCACAGCGCCTTCCAGCAGGTTCTTCTTGACGGTATGGATGGCCTTATCGACCAGCACCGTCCGGTCATACACCGGAACAGCCTTGACGCCGGCGGGCAGGGAGCGGTTGACCTCCACCATTTTCTTCGCCACCGCTTGCGCCACGGCGCGGCTGTTTTCGCCGATCAGCATGAACACTGTACCCAGCACGACTTCGCGCCCGTTCTCGGTTGCTGCACCCGTGCGCAGCTCGCGGCCCAGCGCGACATCGGCGACGTCGCGCACGCGAATCGGCACGCCCTGAACGTTTTGCAAAATCGTATTGCGGATATCGTCCAGCGAGCGGACCTGGCCCGGCGCGCGCACCAGCAACTGCTCGCCGCGCCGTTCGATATAGCCCGCGCCGACATTGCCGTTGTTGCGGTCTACGGCAGTCAACACGTTCTTCAACGTCAATCCATACGATCGGAGCTTGGCCGGATCAGGCGTGATGTGGTACTCCTTCGTATAGCCGCCAATCGAATTGATTTCGGCCACGCCGGATACCTGGCGCAATTGCGGCTTGATGATCCAGTCCTGCATCTCCCGCAGGTCCGCTGGCGTATAGGCGCTTTCCGGCTCGCTTTCAAGCGTCCAGAGATAAATCTCGCCAAGCCCTGTCGATATCGGCCCCATGGCCGGGACCACGCCGTCCGGCAGGCTGTCCTTCGCTTCCTGAATGCGCTGGTTCACCAGCTGGCGCGCGAAGTAAATGTCCGTGCCATCCTTGAAGATCACGGCCAGCTGCGACAGGCCATAGCGCGAGAGCGACCGTGTCTGCTCCAGATTCGGCAGCCCGGCCATGACGGTTTCGAGCGGGTAGGTAATGCGCTGCTCGACCTCCAGCGGCGAATATCCCGCTGCGGACGTATTGATCTGCACCTGGACATTGGTGATGTCCGGCACCGCATCAATCGGCAAGCGCTGGTAGTTGTAGACGCCAACCGCGGCCATGCCAAGCACCGCCAGCATCACCAGCCACCGCTGCTGGATGGCGAATCGAATGATTTTCTCAAACATGCTGGTGCTCCCTCTCAGTGCCCATGCTCGGCACTGGCGATGCCTTGCTGTGCCTTGATCACGAAGCTGCCGGCCGCGGCGTACGCAGCACCGGGTGGCAAGCCGTCAAGGATTTCGACCAGGCGTCCATCGCTGATCCCGGTGCGCACTGCGTTGGCCTTGAAGCCGTTTGCCGCTTGCGTGAAGACGACAGGCTTGCCTTCCAGTGTGTGGATCGCCTCCGCTTGCACCGCGACGCCGACCTCTTTTTTTCCGCGCGCCAGCGAGACATCCACGAACAGGCCAGGGCGCCATGCCGTGCCGGGATTGTCGATGACCACGCGCGCCTTGGCGGTGCGGGTTTGCTCGCCGAGCAGATTGCCGACGTAACTCACCTTGCCGATGGCGGAAGATCCCGTGCTGCCGGATCTGATTTCAACCGCTGCGCCGACGCGCACTGCCTCGATGTCCCTGGCCGCGACCACGACTTCCACCCAGACACTGGAAAGGTCGGACAGCAGGAACACGTTGGCGTCTTCCTTGACCGCCTCGCCCTGGGTGATATGTTTTTCGACTACGACGCTGTCAAATGGCGCACGCAGCACGTAGCGGTTGAGTGCCCCCTCGCTTACGTCGGCGCCAAGCGCGGTCAGTTTGGACTTGGCGCTCTGTGCCTGGATTTCGGCCTCGCTGAATGCTTGCCGGGCTTGCAGATAATCCCGTTCGGCGGAAATTCTTTCCCGCCAAAGCAGCTCTTCGCGTTCGAACGTGATTTTTGCGAGTGTCAGGCGTTTCTCGGCCGCCAGCAGGGCGCTGCGCAGGTCGGCCAGTTCGGGACTGGAGATGACCGCAAGTACCTGTCCTTTTTTAACCCGCTGGCCCAGATCGGCCGACACCGATTCCGCTACGCCGGGCAGGCGCGGGACCACGTGCGCCGTGCGGTCTTCATTCAGTTTGACTTCGCCCGGCAGGCGGACAACGGTAGCGATGCTGGCCGCGCCGGCGTTCGCGAACGTGATGCCGGCCAGCTTGATCTGCTGGTCCGACATCGGAATGGAGTCTTCTGCCGCCTTGACTGCGGGGCTGGCAGGCTTGCTTGTGTCCTGGAACAGAATGCCTGCGCCCAGCAGCAGGC
>NZ_JBFRDW010000184.1:0-19606 GCF_052113985.1 Pseudoduganella sp. RAF53_2
TCCTTGGTCTTCAGGCCGTCCACGAATTTGGCCTGCAGCGACACTTTGGCAAGGTCGCCATCGGCATTCTTCACCAGTTCCGGCAAGCTGTTGATGGTCTTCATGACTGCGCCTTCCGGCAGCTTGCGCGCGGTTTCAACCTGCTGGGTGTAGCGCGACCACAGATCGTTGTACAGATACGCATCCGCCTCGGACGCCGCCTGCGACGGACCGTTGGCGATATACGGCTCGGCAAAGCTCTTGTAGGTACCGACGCGCATCAGATTGACGGTCACGCCCAGCTTATCCAGCGCATCGCGGTAGTAATTGCGGTAGTGGCCGAAACCATCCAGCACCACCATGCCCATCGGATGCAGATAGACTTCGTCCGCGTGAATGGCCACCTGGTACTGGCGCTGGTTATAGCTCGCGCCCCAGGCCACCACCTTTTTGCCGCTGGCGCGGAAACGGTCCAGCGCCGCGCCAACTTCGCGCAGCATGGCCTGGCCTCCGCCGTTCATTTCGTCCAGCACCAGCACGGCGCCCGCGATCTGCGGGTCCTTGGCCGCGCTGTCGATCACATTCAGCACATCGCGCAGCTGGATGGACTTGCGCACGTCATTGCCGCTCAGATTAGCCATCAGCGCCTCGCGCGCGCCGCCGGCCGTTTGCTCCACCAGCTGGCCATCCAGGTCCAGCACCAGCATGGTCTTGTTCCCCAGAGGCTTGACGCCGCCGCCAAAGATCAGCACCAGCAAGGTCACCACGATCGCCAGGAAGATCAGATTCATGGTAAAGCGGCGCGTACCGTCCACCGCGCCCCAGAACCAGCTAAAGCCACCGCGGATGTAGGAAAACACAGATCGAGACATCAAAACTCCTAAAGTGGATTGATTTTTATATCACTTTAAGCGAAAAAAGGACTTTTGGTCAGTTTATTGCCAGAACTTCTTCACTCTGGGCCGGAGCGGAAATCAGGAAAAGACCGCCCATCACCAGCAGCCCATTGATGATAAGTAACTCCAGGCCCATGCGGTAGCTGCCAAAGAGGATGTCCTGATACCGGTCAATCAGGGCGCAGATGACGGGACCGGCCAGCACGATGGCGGGTACCCATTTGTCCTGCACTGTGCGGCGGCTCAGGATGCCGAAGGCGAACAGGCCAAGCAATGGACCGTAGGTATAGCCGGCCAGCTTGAGAATCACGCCGATCATGCTGGCGCTGTCGATCCATTTGAAGACCATCACCATCACCAGGAACAGCGCGCAGAAGGCCAGGTGCACGCGATGGCGGATGCGTACGCGCTGCGCTTCCGGCAAATCGTCGCGGCGCTTGAGGCCGAGGATGTCGATGCAGAAGGACGAGGTCAGCGCAGTAATCGCGCCGTCCGCGCTGGGGAACAAGGCGCTGACCAGGGCAATGAAGAAGATCATCTGCACGGCAGCGGGCAGATGGCCCATCACCACGGCCGGGAAGATCTTGTCGCCGGTGGCGGTCACGCCGGCTTGCGGTGCGTACAGGTACAGCAGGCCGCCGAGGAAGAGGAAGGACGCCAGCACGCCGATCAGGATCAGCGTCAAGGTCACCATGTTCTTCTGCGAGCCGCCCAACGTCTTCACCGAGATATTCTTCTGCATCATTTCCTGATCCATGCCGGTCATGGCGATGGTGATGGCGGCGCCGGCCAGCACCTGCTTCCAGAAGTAGGCAGGGCTATCGACATCGGTGGTGATGATCTTCGACAGGCCATGCGCATCCATCTGCGCCAGCGCGCCCGCCAGATCAAGGTGCATCTCGTGCATCAGGAAGATGGTGCAGGTCGCCAGGCCAAGCAGCATGCCAGTGGTTTGCAGCGTATCCGTCCACACGATGGTCTTCACGCCGCCTTCGTAGGTATAGAGCAGGATCATGGCCAGGATGATGGCGTTGGTGAGCCAGAACGGCACGCCTAGGCTGTCGAGAATCGTGGCCTGCAAGATCGCCACCACCAGATACAGGCGCGCGGTGGCGCCCAAGGTGCGCGACAGGATGAAGAAGGCCGCGCCGCTTTGATACGAACGGCGGCCCAGGCGCACATCAAGGTAATGGTAGATCGACGTCAGTTTGAGCTTGTAGTACAGCGGCAGCAGTACGAAGGCCACGGTGAGATAGCCGATCGCATAACCCAGGGTGATCTGCAGATAACCGAAGCCGTCGCGGCCGACCGCGCCGGGCACGCTGATGAAGGTCACTCCGCTCAAGGTGGTGCCGACCATGCCGAACGCCACCAGCATCCAGTTGGAGCTCTTGTTCCCGATGAAGAAGCTGTCGTTATTGGCGTTGCGGGAGGTCCACCACGCTACGCCAAGCAGCAGGCCGAAATAAGCGAGGACCACGAAAAACAGTGAGACTGGTGACATATTTGCATCCAACGTATGATCGATTTCGCGTGCAATATACACCCTCCCCGCACCGGCGCGGCTAGAATGCCAGCAGACCTAAGGACAATCCATGTACTCACAAGACACCATCGCCTTCGCCAAACATCAGGAATCGCTCGTGCTGCCGCTGGAGTATCGCGTGCATGCGCAATCGGATGGGCGCGGTGCGGGCCGTGAGGAATGCATGCGCGATTATGCGCGTGTGCTCTACTCCGCCTCCTTCCGCCGCCTGCAGGGCAAGATGCAGCTGCTGGGCGTGGACGCCAATCAGTTCAACCGCAACCGCCTGACGCACAGCCTGGAAGTAGCGCAGATCGCGCGCTCCATCGCAGCGGACCTGGGCCTGGAACGCACGGTGGTATCGGAAACCTGCTCGCTGGCGCACGATATCGGCAATCCGCCCTTCGGCCATTACGGCGAAAAGATCCTGAACGAACTGGCCGCCGATGTCGGCGGCTTCGAAGGCAATGCACAAGCCTTCCGCATCCTGCGCACGCTGGAGAAAAAGCACCATGCCTACGCAGGCCTGAATCTGACGGTGCGTACGCTGTTCGGCATCACCAAATACTTCCAGCGACGCGACACGCCAAGCGTGAAGAAATTCCTGTACGACGACGACTACGACTTCCTCACGACACAGCTGGCGCAGCACGGCATCACTGTGCGCAAAGGCATCGACGCCCAGATCATGGACCTGGCCGACGAAATCGCCTATGCCGCACATGACGTGGAAGATGCGCTCAGTTTCGGCATCATCACATGGGGCGAGATCCTGCACGAGTTCAGGATCAGCAAGGAGTTCGGGGGCGCCTTCGACCAGTTCTCGGCCATCGCCCACCACGCCCACGAAGAAGCGTTGAAGTGCGAAGCACAGGAAAGCTCGGAGGAATATTCCATCGTACTGCGCAAGGAGCTCACCTCGCAGATCGTGTTCGAGCTTTGCCGGGACATCGGCGAAGTCGATGGCCAGCTTGGCTACCGCACCAAAGGCTTGTTGGCACGCGGCCTGAAAAGCCTGCTGTGGCGGGCGATCCTGCGCAAGAAGGATGTGCAGCTGTATGAGAAGCGCGGCGAGAAAATCATCCGCGGCTTGTTTGAAGTGCTGTCCGACACGCAGTACAACCGCAATGGCATCCTGCTGCCGCGGGAGATCCGCTGCCTGAAGGATTCCCGCGAACGCCTGGTGATCGACTATATCGCGGGCATGATGGATTCCTTTGCCGCGCAGGAGTACGAGAAGTATTTCGGCAAGGGCAGCCTGGATAATATTTACTGGAAGGGTTAAGCAAAACTCCCTCTTCTGCGGGAGGCGAAAAAAGCCGTCTGGCCTCAAGATAACCATGGTGTAAACCTAGGAGATCACGATGCGAGACACCAGCCACCCGCCGTTGATCGGCACGCTGCAATCCACCTATCCCCTGCTGCGCGCCTGGCTCGGCGAAGACCAGTTCCTGCGCGCGGCCACCTGGCACCTGGAACTCAACGCGCCGCACGCGTGGATGCTCGATGCTTGCGCCGACGATTTCGGCCTGACTCTGCGCGAACTGTTCCCCGAGCAGCCGGACCTGCAGGAACTGGCCTGGATCGAACGCGCCCTCGACAACTCCTACCTAGCCGACGACCTGGGTCCGATCGCGCCTGCCAGCCTGGCCGGCATCAACTGGAATACTGTGCATCTGCGCCTGACGCCAACGCTGCAGATCACGCACGCCACCACCAACGCGGCCGATATCTGGTCCGCCATAGAAGCGGGACGCCATCAGCCCAAGGGGCGCCTGCTAGCCAGCCCGAAAGGCTTGCTGGTGTGGCGCCGCCGCTACCTGTCCTGCCTGCGCACCATCGAGCCGCTGGAAGTGGAGGCGATCAGCTGCGTGCAAGCTTTCGGCAGTTTTTCGAATCTGTGCGTCATGCTGAGCGGACAGCTGGGCGAGCGTGAAGGCGTGTCACGCGCAGCCGCCCTGCTCGCCAGCTGGCTTGGCGACGAGCTGGTGACGGGCGTGCATCACCCGCATCAACTGAACTGAGGGGATGCCATGCCAATGACACGCTATCCCGCCCTGTCGGTGCCTACGCGCAGCCACAGCTTGCGTCTGCCCAGTCTGCTGCCGCAGTCCCTGCTGCAGCTGCTGGCGCGCCTTGCCATAGCCTCGGTCTGCCTGTTGTCGGGGCGCGACAAGATGCAAGGGCTGCTGACGCTGAAGCCCGCCACCTATGATCTGTTCCGCCACGAATACGCCCTGCCCCTGATTGCGCCGGAGCTGGCGGCCCAGATAGCAGCGCTGGCCGAACATGTGATTCCGGTCCTGCTGCTGGTGGGCCTGTTTACGCGCTCGACTGCCTTGACCTTGCTGGTCATGACCGTGCTGGTGGAAGTGTTCGTCCATCCTGCCGCCTGGCCGGTGCACCTTATCTGGCTGAGTCTGTTGCTGCCGCTGGTCGCGCACACCGGCGGCCCCGTCTCGCTGGACCATGTGATGCAACGGCAGGATTAACACCAATTAACACCGCTTAACTTGCTGGTTGGATATCCAAAGGACATCATGACTCATCGATGCCTTGTATTGGAGACACCCTATGCAACTCAGCAAACTTAACGTTCACATCATGCGCGGCGATCCTATGATGGTCGCCGGTTTGCACGCCATCCTCAGCGCGCATCCCGATCTGAATGTGACCGTCCATGTGGCCAATCCCGAAGCCCTGCTTGATGCACGCATCGTCGTGACGGATTACGAGTCCGGCCTCGCCGTCGCCCGCAGCGAGGCACAGGACAGCGACAACGCACCGCGCATCCTGATCGTCACCAATCGCCGCCGCGAAGGCGAAGTGCGCCAGGCCATGGACGCGGGCGTGCATGGCTATCTGCTGGAGTGCGGCACCGCGGGCGACCTGGTGTACGCCGTGCGCCAGCTGGATCGCGGCCTCGGCTTCATGAGCGAAGGCGCCCGCCGCGGTCTGGTTGAAAGCCAGCGCCACGCGTCCCTGACCATGCGCGAAACGGACGTGCTGCGTTTGCTTGCCAAGGGCTGGTGCAACAAGTCCATCGCCCGCGAGCTGGATATCGGCCTCGGCACGGTGAAGACCCACGTGCGTGGTCTGATGAACAAACTTGACGCTTCGGCACGCACCGAGGTCGTGGTTGTGGCCGCGCAACGCGGATTAGTGATGCCCGGCACGAGTCCTCAACTTGCATTATGATTGTCATGTATCAGTGATATATCTGCGATGCAGGAATGGCAGAAAGCGACCAAACCACATACTCCGGCCCATCAGCGTCTGCCGATACAGCTTTGCTGTTCGGCGACTTCCGCCTGGTCCCGTCTGAACGCGCCTTGTTCCACCGTGAACAGCCGGTGCGCATCAGCGGGCGCGCCTTCGATTTGCTGCTGGCGCTGGCGGAACGGCCGGGCGAGATCGTCAGCAAGACCGAGCTGATGGCGCGCGCCTGGCCGCGCACCTTTGTGGAAGAAAGCAATCTGCGCGTGCACATCGCCACGCTGCGCAAGCTGCTGTCGCCCGGTGCGGACGGCAAGCCTTATGTCGAAAACGTGGTGGGCCGCGGCTACAGCTTTGTCGCGCCGGTGGCGAGAGCAAGCCGGGGGCACTCTGCCCCGGCGCCCAGCGTGCCGCGCTTGCCAGTGCTGAACAACCGCCTGATCGGGCGCGACGATGTATTGAACGAACTGGTGGAGCAAGTCTCGCTGCGCCGCCTGCTCACGATTGTCGGCACCGGCGGCATGGGCAAGACCGCCCTCGCCGTGGCCGCGGCCCACCAGTTGATGGCGCCTTTCAGCGAGCGCGTGCACTTCCTCGATCTCTCCGCCATCGGCGATGCCTGCCGCCTGCCCACGGCGCTGGCGCTGGCGCTTGGCCTGCCGACCGTCAGCGCCGATCCGGTCAGCGGCATGCTGGACTATCTGCGGCAGGGCGCCACCCTGATCGTGTTCGACAACTGCGAACACATCGTCGACCAGGTTGCGGAACTGGCCGGCCGTCTGCTGCGTGAGACACTGGGCGTGCACATCCTGGCCACCAGCCGCGAAGCGCTGCGCGCCGACGGCGAATGGGTCTACCGCCTGGCGCCGCTGGCCGTACCGCCTTCCAGCATCGGCCCCAGTCTGCTGCCCACCGACGCACTGGCCAGTTTCTCGGCCGTGCAGCTCTTTGTCGAACGCGCCAGCGCCTGCATTGGCGGACTGGCGCTGGGCACGGACGGACTGCGCGCCGTGGTCGAGATCTGCCGGCGCCTCGACGGCATCCCGCTGGCAATCGAACTGGCCGCCGGCCGCGCCGGCTTCTTCGGCGTGCACGGCCTGGCCGAGCGCCTGGCAGACAGCTTCGCCGTGCTGACCAATGGCAGCCGCACTGCCCTGCCCCGCCACCAGACCCTGCGCGCCACGCTGGACTGGAGCCACGCCACGCTGTCAGCACTGGACCGCGCCGTGTTCCGCCGTCTGGGATTGTTCCGCACCAGTTTTACACTGGCGTGCGCGGTGGAAGTGGCGCACTGCCCGTTGTACGCGCGCACCGATGTGGAAGACGCCCTGTCCAATCTGATTGCCAAGTCGCTGCTGACGACGGTGCCGGAAGGAGATCAGGTCAGCTATCGACTGCTGGAGACGACCCGTGCCTACGCGCAGCGTGAGCGCGCCGTGCCGCGCGAGTGGCTGGCGCAATACGGGCGCTATCTCGAACACGTAGGCGGCAGCCTTGACTGGGCCTTTGACCTGGGCGGCGACGTGCGCCTGGGTCAGCGCCTGTGCGTGCTCTCGGCGCCGCTATGGGACCAGCTCTCGCTGCTGAACGAGTACGGCGCCCGCCTCGAGAAGGCGCTGAAGGCGGACATCAGCCACTTGCCGCCCGATCCCGCGCTGGAGCTGGAACTGAATCTCGCGCTGGGCGTCACCCTGGCGCATACCGGCGTGGCGGGCGATCCCAGACGCCAGGCGGTGTTTGCGCGCGCGCTGGAACTGGCGATGCAGGGCGAGGACCGCGAAGTGCGGCTGCGCGCACTGTACGGCAGCTTTACCGATGCCACCTGCCGCGCAGACTACCGCGCCGCGCTGGCGCTGGGCGAATGCTACGGCATGGAATGCGCCTACCTGGGCAGCGAGCGCGCCGCCATGAACCACGCCAGCCTGATGGCGCGCGCCCAGTTCTACCACGGCGCGCTGGACGAGGCACGCGACCAGATCGAGTTCCTCAGCAATCATCCCCTCAACACGCACTGCGAACCGGTACCCGAGTTTCAGCTCGTGTCCTGCCTGGCCACGCGCACCGTCCTGTCGCGCATCCTGTGGCTGCAAGGCTTCCCGCAGCGCGCCATGCAATTGGCGTGCGACAGCGTGAACGAGGCAACCCAGCTCAATCACGACGTGTCGATGTGCTTTACCCTGCAACACGCCTGCACCATCGCGGGCTGGAATGGCGACAAGGAAGCGTCCGTGTATTACGCCAGGCTGCTGCAGCAGCAGGGACGCCGCAGCGGCATGCCGCAATGGGAATTCTGGGGGCGGGCCATGTACGCCGCCCACCTGGGGGTCTTCGATCCAGATCATCCGCAGCGGGAAAGCATGGCGGCGCTCAGCCGCAGTCCTTATTTCGGCGCCTGGCAGGCCGACGTCCTGACCACCCTGAACCAGGATATGCTGACTCCACGCGCCATTGCACGCGCCCAGGCCCATCATGCCGGCTGGTGTGAGGCTGAAGTGATGCGCGCCTGGGGCGAATCGCTCTTGCGCGTCGGCGCCGAGGACCGCGCGGAAGACCTGTTCCAGCGTGCGCTGGAGCAGGCCCGCTCGCAGAATGCGCTGGCGTGGGAGCTGCGCGCGGCCATGAGCCTGGCGCGCCTGTGGCTGTCGCAAGAACGCGCCGACGAAGCAGGCGCCCTGCTGCGTCCTGTGCTTGAGCGCTACACCGAAGGCCACAACACCGCCGACCTGCGCGCTGCCGCGGCCCTGCTGCTGCGCTGCTAAGCTGCCTTGTCGTGATTGGCGATAGCCTGCATCATGCGGAACGAGTAAGGATTACCGGCGGCCGCCCGGTCCAGGCTTTCCAGGTCCAGCACCTGCATATGCTGGTGGCCCTCGTCCCCATACACTTCCTTGCGCGGATCGAAGCCCGCGGCCAGCGAATACTCCAGGAAGCGCGCATGGAACTCGGCGTGATCGACGCCGTCCAGCACCAGCATGTGGAAGGATGGCCCGGCGCCCTCGTTGTAGGCGTTGGCGCCGCGCGCGGCCAGGTCCTGCAGGGGCTGCCAGTCGAAGGCATCCGGCGCCTCCGCCCATTGCTCCTGCAAGTCCAGGAACTCACCAATCAAGGCATTGATATTCATGTCACTCCGTGCGGTCGTAACCGAATTGAAGTCCGGCCGTGCCGCCTGTCTCGATAAACAGGTTCATAAAGGCGGGCACCGTTTCCGAACGCTTCCAGTCGCGCTGCAATTCGCAGAACAGCTGGGGCACGCTGATCATCTTGCCGCCCGCCTGCTCGATCCGGCGCAGCGCCATTTCGTGCGCGGCGACCGAAGTGCCGCCGACAGCGTCCGCCACTACATACACTTCGTAGCCTTCACGCAGCGCGTCCAGCGCCGGGAAGGTCAGGCAGGCTTCGGTCCACAGCGCCGTCATGATCAGCTTCTTGCGGCCGGTGGCCTCGACAGCCTTGCGGAATTCTACGTCTTCCCAGGAATTGATGCTGGTGCGGTCATAGGTGGGGAATTCCGCCAGCACCTTGGCCACCTGGTGGATAGGCGGCTTGTTGAGGCCGGTCTTGACGTTGACGGTCGAGTGCACGATGGGCAGGCCGTAGGCCACGGCGGCTTTGGCGGTGCCGACGATATTATTCACGAGCAGCTGGCGGTCCATCGAGGCGATGGAATTCACCTGCACCGGCTGGTAGTCGATGATGATGAAGGCTGAGTTCTGCGGGGTCAGCAGGTCGTCTTTTTTCGGGTCACGGATGGCTTCACTGGTCATGGCAATCTCCTTCAGGGGTTAGGAACTACAAACCCAGTATGGACCGCCAAAACACAAACTTGTAGGCTTGATATCCGGACTGATCGTTCCATTTCAGGAACGATGAGCTAGTAGATGTTCATGTAGATGGCCAAAATCATCCCAATTAGACCCAATAAAGCRCCAAACATTGCCGCCACAATGAAGGCGGCGGTGGGCCAGCCCCAGATCAGGGCAACGGCGCCGCCGCTCAGGGCGCCGATCAGGGCACGCAGCAGCGGGCTGCTTTCGAGGCGGATATCGGATTCGCCATCGAAAGCCAGGATGCCCGTGGCGATGAACGTCAGGCAGGAAAAACTCGACAGGACGCGGGTGAATTGGGCATACGAGCCGCGGTCGAACAAGGCGTGCGTGGCGGCGTAAATCGACATCACGACACTGATCAATCCCATCACCAGCGTCACCTGCATCATCAACCGAGGGCGCATTCCGGCTCCTTTGCGTGGGGATACCCGTCCGATTTTAGGGTTCTCCACGGAGCCGGCTTTGCGAAAAGACAAACCTTAATGCGCGGCTACGCGTGCTTCGCGGCGCACGCCTGCCGCTGCCGGACGCGGATTCAATGCATCCAGACGGCCGCTCAGTGCCGTCAAGCCGTAAGCGCCCAGCACCACCAGCGCGCCGATCCAGCCGGTGTGCTCCAGACCCAGTTTGTCGACGATCAGACCACCGCCCCAGGCGCCACCGGCGATGCCCAGATTGAACGCCGCGATATTCAGGCCGGACGCCACGTCCACGGCGCGCGGCGTGAAGTGTTCCGCCTGCTGCACCACATACACCTGCAGGCCGGCCACATTACCGAAGGCCACGGCGCCCCAAAGCAGCACGGTCAGCACCACCAGCGGCTTGCTCGGCGCAGTAAAGGTCAGCGCCAGCAGCACCACAGCCAGACCAAGGAAAATGATTTTCAGGGCGCTGATCGGACCACGTTTATCGGCCAGCTTGCCGCCCCAGATATTGCCGACGGCGACCGACACGCCATACACCAGCATCACCAGGCCGACGGCGTTGGAACCGAAACCCGCCACGCGCTCCAGGATCGGCGCCAGATAGGTGAAGGCGATGAAGGAGCCGCCGTAGCCCACCGCCGTCATGGCGTACACCAGCAGCAGGCGCGGTTGGCCCAGCACCTGCATCTGCGCCAGCAGCGAGGCCGGTTTCTGGTGCTGGATATTACGCGGCACGAACAGCAGGCTGCCGATGAAGGCGATCACGCCCAGCAGGGACACGGCCAGGAAAGTCTCGCGCCAGCCGAAGTGCTGGCCGATGAAGGTCCCCAGCGGCACGCCCGTCACCAGGGCCACGGTCAGGCCGGTGAACATGGTGGCAATCGCGCTGGCGGCTTTCTCTTTCGGCACCAGCGACGTCGCAATGGTCGAACCGATGGAGAAGAACACGCCGTGCGCCAGGCCGGTCAGAATGCGTGCGGCAATCAGCGAGGTATAGCCGGGCGCCTGCCAGGCCAGCAGATTACCGGCCGTGAACAGCACCATCAGGGACAGCAGCAGCGCCTTGCGCGGGATTTTGCCGCTGAGGGCGGTCAGCACGGGAGCGCCGACGGCCACGCCCATGGCGTACAGGCTGACCAGCAGGCCGGCCGACGGCAAGGTCACGCCGAGGTCGGCGGCAATGGTGGGCAACAGGCCGACAATCACAAATTCTGTTGTCCCGATGGCAAAAGCACTTATAGTTAGGGCAAGTAGTGCAATGGGCATGACAAAAACTCCTTGTAAAGTTGATGTCGTGCAGTATCCTGTGCATCTTTTTCGCGAAAAAGATGTCGCGGGACATAAGTTTTCTGACTCAAACGCAAGAATAACGATGAATTCCGAATTCCTCGCCCTGTTATTGGTCCGGGAAATGCCCTATGGCAAGTATAAAGGCCGTGTGATCGCCGACTTGCCGGGCCATTACCTGGGCTGGTTCGCCCGCGAGGGGTTCCCGAAAGGCGAGCTGGGCGCGCTGTTGGCGCTGATGTATGAACTCGACCATAATAATTTGCGCAGCCTGCTCGATCCGCTGCGTTCGCACCGATAGGAGACGTACCTGATGCTGTTCAACCGAGCCATGCTGCTCGCGCTCGCGCTGCCCCTGGGCGCGCACGCCGCGACAGCCACTCCGGCCGATGATGCCGCCCTGCGCCACGCCAAAGCCCTGCTCGCCCGTTCGCCCCTGATCGACGGCCACAACGATCTGCCCTGGGCCATCCGCGAATCCAAAGAGCATCCGATGGATCTCGACGCCAACGACCTGCGCAAGCCCATGCCGCAGGAAACCGATCTGGCGCGCCTGAAGCAAGGCCAGTTGTCGGCGCAGTTCTGGAGCGTGTATGTGCCGGGTGAGCTGAAGGATGGCTGGGCCAAGACCCAGCTGGAACAGATCGACCTGGCGCGCCGCATGATCGAGCGCTATCCGGAACGTCTGCTGTTCGCCACCCGCAGCAGCGATATCGAGAAAGCGCGCAAGCAAGGCAAAGTCGCCAGCTTCCTCGGCATGGAAGGCGGCCACGTGATCGAAAACAGCCTGGGCGCCCTGCGCGCCTACTACGACCTCGGCGCGCGCTACATGACCCTGACCCACAACGTCRCCCTGGACTGGGCCGACGCTGCGCTGGGCGAACGCAAACACGGCGGCCTGACGCCTTTCGGCAAAGAGGTCGTACGCGAAATGAACCGCCTGGGCATGCTGGTGGACCTGAGCCACGTCAGCGCCGAAGTCATGAATCAGGCGCTGGATGTCAGCGAAGCGCCGGTGATCTTCTCCCACTCCAGCGCCCGCGCGCTAAACGACCATCCACGCAACGTGCCGGACGAAGTCCTGAAGCGCATGCCGGCCAATGGCGGCGTGGTGATGGTGACCTTCGTGCCGGGCTTCGTATCGCCCGCCGTGCGCGCATGGCATGAAGGCCTGAAAAATGCCCTCGGCGACGCCAAGCCTGACAGCGCGGAGTTCGCCGCGCGCAAAGCCGCCTACGAAGGCAACGCCGGTCCGGCGCCGAAAGCCACGCTGAAGCAGGTGGCCGATCATATCGACTACATCGCCAAGGTGGCCGGCCACGATCACGTGGGCCTCGCTGGCGACTACTACGGCGCCGAGAATCCGGTGGGCCTGGAAGACGTCTCTAAATATCCCGACCTGTTCGCGGAATTGATCCGCCGCGGCTGGAGCGATGCCGATCTGGCCAAGCTGGCGGGCGGTAACCTGATCCGCGCCTTCGCACAGGCCGAGAAAGTCGCCGCGAAACTGCAAAAGGAACGCAGCCCAAGCCTGGCTAAGGTGGCCGCCGAATGAAGCGCGGCTTTTACGTCATCATGGCGGCGCAGTTCTTCTCTTCGCTCGCCGACAACGCCATGTTCATCGCCTGCATCGCGTTCCTCACGGCGCTCAACGCGCCGGACTGGATGACGCCGATGCTGCAGCTGTCCTTCGTGCTGTCCTACGTGCTGCTGGCCGCCTTTGTTGGCGCCTTCGCCGACGCCTTCCCGAAAGGCAAAGTCATGTTCGTCACCAACCTGGTGAAGATCATCGGCTGCGCCACCATGTTCGCGCACGCACATCCCCTGCTGGCTTACGGCATCGTCGGTCTCGGTGCGGCAGCCTATTCGCCCGCCAAATACGGCATCCTGACCGAGCTGCTGCCGGCGGAACAGCTGGTCGCAGCAAACGGCTGGATCGAGGGCCTGACCATTGCGTCAACCATCTTCGGCGTCGTGCTGGGCGGTTTGCTATCCGCCAATCCCCACGTGGCTGCGCTGTTGATGAGCATTGATGTTCCGGGCGTGACCTTCTTCGATTCGCCGGCCGAAGCGGGGCTGGCCGTCATCATGGGCATTTACGTGCTGGCCGCCCTGTTCAACCTGAAGATCGCCGACACCAAGGCGCGCTACGCCAAGCAGGCCATGAATTTCCGCGCGCTGGTGGCCAGCTTCACCCACGCTTGCAGCGTGCTGTGGCGCGACCGTCTGGGCCAGATCACGCTGGCCGTGACGACCCTGTTCTGGGGCGCGGGCATGGTGCTGAAGATTATCGTGCTGCGCTGGGGCGAAGAAGCGCTCGGCCTGACACTGGACAAAGCGGCCACGTTGCAAGGCGTGTTCGCGATCGGCGTGGCAGGTGGCGCCGTGATGGCGGCGCGCTGGGTGTCGCTCAAACGTTCGCTGTCCGTGATGTGGGTGGGTGCGCTGATGGGTGCAACCGTCACGCTGATGACGCTGGTGCACAGTCTCTGGATGGCGTATCCGCTGCTGGTCTTTATCGGCGCGCTGGCCGGCTTCTTTGTGGTGCCGATGAACGCTCTGCTCCAGCATCGCGGCCATGTGCTGATGAGCGCGGGGAATTCCATCGCGGTGCAGAACTTCAACGAGAACGTGTCCATCCTCGCCAGCCTGTTGCTTTACGCCGCCATGCTGAAAATGGATGTGGGCCTGAACACCACCATCGTCGTCTTCGGCATGCTGGTGGCGGGCTCCATGCTGGCCATTATTGGCCGCTACTTCGCCACGGGCGCACCACAAGTTCACTGAAGCCCGTGGCCGCATCATGCTCGCGTGCGAAGGCGTGCGCGGGCAGCAGCGCCAGCAGCAATTCCGCCGTGGTGCGCACGATGCAGCCTGCCGCCACATGGCCGCCGTAGACGCGGCCTGCCGCATCCGCTACCGACATATGCAGGTGTGCGCCGTCCGGCGCCACCGATCCCGCCACCGTCAGAATTTCGAAATCGCCGCGCAGCTCGGTAGGCGCCGGCAAGCCGGCGTAGCGCAAGCGCGCCACACTCAGGCTGCCAATGCCCTGCAGCAGAAACGCCGCGCCTGCACCAGCCGGCAGCGCCGCCTCAACGCAGGCGCGCAGATCGTCGCCTGGTGACAGACGGAGCGGCAGCGCTTGCATCGTCATGCCGGCAGGCGCGGCGCCGACAACGCCGTCCACTCGCCGCTGTCGGCCAGGCGCTGGAGATCGGTGAAGCCGCCGATCAGCGTGCCGTTCACGAAGATCATCGGGAAGGTCGGCCAGCCGCTCCACATCTTCAGCGCCAGGCGCGGCTTCCATTCGCTCAGGTAACTGCCGTATTCCAGATAGGTGTACTGCGTGCCCAGGCTGTCGAGCAGCTTGCGGGCCTTGCGCGGAAAAGGATTCTGGCGCATGCCGACCACCACCACCGTATTCGCGGCAATCGCCGCCTGCACTTGCGCCACCACGTCGGCATGGAATTTCCCCATGCGCTCGCGGATGGCGGGATGGATGCGGACGTCTTCTAAAACTTTGCGGCTCATGCGGGCTCCTGAATCGGATGGGTAATGCCGCCAATGTAACTGGAGCTTCAGAGCCTGTCCAGCGTGGCCGGGTCGGGCTGGCCGCCGTAGTATTTGTCCAGGCAATCGGTGAATAGTTTCTCGTCCGGCGCGGCTTGCGCGAACAGCGTCAGCGATGAACGGAATTTCATGTCGTCGGGCGAACCGAAGATGGTGTGGGCCGATGCGCCCTCGACTGCCAGCACCAGCGCGCAGCACTCGCGCAGGCGCGCGCCGAGCAGTGGGTGCGCCAGATATGCGCGCGCTTCCGCCAGGCCGGAGATCGCGTAGCGCTCGGCCATGGCACTGAAGCCGAGGCCCGCGATCTGCGGAAAGATGAACCACATCCAGTGGCCGCGCTTGCGTCCCGCCGCCAGCTCGGATTGAACGGAACCATATGCCGCCTGCTGCGCTTCAACGAACCGCTGGAGATTGAAGTCGTCCATTTTGCCCTCCTGTCGTGTTACTTTTCAGTGAGCCATTGTCCTACAGATCCCTGTCGCGTGGTCTTATTAAAGGTGCACACCACACCGCCTAACATGAAGCCCTCTTTCAACGATCTGTGACAGGGATCAGCGAAGGAATGCAATGTTTATCGACTACTGAGGAGAGAATCATGGCATCATCCAATCAAGGCGGCAACAAACAAAGTGGCGACACCAGCAACCGCGGCTTCGCTTCCATGGACCCGCAAAAGCAGCGTGAAATCGCCAGCGAAGGCGGCCGCGCAGCGCACGCATCCGGCAACGCACACGAGTTCAGCTCGGAAGAGGCGCGTAAAGCCGGCAGCATGAGCCACAAGAACGACGGCAATAAACAGTCGGGCTCCAGCGGTTCGGGCAGCTCCGGTGGCAGCCGTCAAAGCAGCGGCGGCGGCACCCGCGGCGGCACGCCTGAACAGCATGCCGAAGCAGGCCGCCAAAGCCACAAGAACGATGACAAGCGTTAAACGCGCCGCGCCATCGATGCGCCCAGGCGCATGAGTTCACACCACAAGTGAACCCGGGACGCCGCCCTGCCGGGGCGGCGTTCCAGCAAGCCGATCGTCAAAGCAGAACCCAGCAGGACCACCGCGCAGCTGCCCAGCATTTGCAGGGTAAATGGCTCGTGCAGGAAGACCGTCCCCCACAGCACACCGAATACCGGAATCAGGAACAGCGCGCTCATGGCACGGCTGGCGCCCAGTCGCGCGATCAGCCCAAAGAACAGCACGTACACCAGCGTGGTGCACACGGCGGCCAGCGTCAGCACGGCGCCCCATGCTTTGGCCGACGGCGTGTGGGCGGGCCACAGCAGCACGGCGGGTCCGACCAGCAGCACAGCAGCAGTCAGCTGGCTTCCGGCCGCCACGGCGAGTGGCGGCACGTCAGCCAAAAATCGTTTGGTGAAATTGCCGGACACGCCGTACAGCATGGTCGCGCTCAGGCAGGCCAGCGCCGCCGCCAGTGTCGGAATCATCTCGGCCGTCCCCAGATGCAGACGAATGCGATCGGCTTCCAGTGGCGGCGCAGTGCCGCCCATTGACCGCGCCACAGCAGCAGCGGCAACATCATCAGCGCGGCTGCGACAGCGCGCACGCCCGCCATGGCAGCCGCGCCAAACTCCGGCGCGCCAACACGAATGAACAGATAGGAGGCGCCCCAGATGGCTGCCACCGACACAAGACTCAGGGTATCGCTACGCTTCATGACTGCCCCTTTCAATTTCGATTGGGGCCATTCTGAGCTGATTCATGGCTCCATAGAAGAGCCATCGATAGTGAATTTTATAGAGCCAGCGAAGCCTGGCGGCTACCGAAGGCGAGGCGCTTGCCCTCGCGTAGCATGCGTTCGAAATCGGCCGCGGGAACGGGCTGGCTGAAGAGGTAGCCCTGCAGCTGGTCGCAGCCCAGCTCGCGCAGGAAGGCCATCTGCTCGGCGGTTTCCACGCCCTCCGCCACGATTTCCTGGCGCAGCTGCTGGGCCATGGTGACGATGGCGCGCGCGATGGCGCAGTCGTTTTCTTCGTAAGGCAGGCCGACCACGAAAGCGCGGTCGATCTTCAAGGTACTGATGGGGAATTTCTTCAGATAGGCCAGGCTGGAATAGCCGGTGCCGAAGTCGTCCAGCGCCAGCGCCAGGCCCATGGCGACCAGCTGGTTCATGATGGCGATGACTTTGTCGGCGCCGCGCACCAGCAGGCTTTCCGTGATCTCCAGCATCAGCTGCTCGGCCTGCACGCCATGGCGCCTCATGGCTTCGGCCACGCGCTCCGGCAGCTTGTCGTCGAACTGGCGGGCGGACAGGTTGACGGCCACCGGCGGCATCATCAGGTTGGCGTCCTTCCAGGCGCTGATCTGGCGGCAGGCTTCGTCCAGCACCCACAGGCCCAGTTCCTGGATCAGCCCCGTTTCCTCCGCTACCGGAATGAAGACGCCCGGCGACACCAGCCCGCGCACGGGATGGCGCCAGCGCAGCAGCGCTTCCGCGCCCACGATGCGCCCACTGCGCAAGCTCACCTTCGGCTGGTAGTACAGCAGCAGTTCATCGTTGGCCAGCGCTTGCCGCAGTTCGCTCTCGATACGCAGGTGCTCCTTGGCGCGCTGATTCATTTCTTCGCTGTAGAACAGCAGGCCAGGATCGGGCGTTTGCGAGGCGCGCGCCATGGCGGTTTCAGCGCCGCGCACCAGTGCCGGCGCGTCCTGCGCATCTTCCGGCCACACCGCGATGCCGATGTGGGCGTTGACCTGCAGGCGGTGCGGCCCCACTTCGATCGGCTGCGCCAGCGCCTGCATCAGTTTTTGCGCCACGATGGCCGCGTGCTCGCGCTTCTCGATTTGCGGCAAGGCCGCGGCGAATTTGCCCCCATCCAGCCTGGCCAGAATGTCTTCGTCGCGCAGCACCTGGCGGAACACGCGGGCGATTTCCACCAGCAGCGCGTTGCCTGTTTCGTAGCCAAGGGTATCGCTGATGGCGCCGAGGCGGCTCAATTCGATCACCAGCAGCGCGCCGTGCTCATTGCTGCGGCGCGCTTCCGCCATCGACTGGTCGATCAGCTGCGTCAGCAGGCCCAGATTGGGCAGGCCGGTCAGGCTGTCGTAGTTGACCATGCGCTGCATGCGCGCTTCGGCGTCCTTGTGCACGCTGATGTCGGAGAACAGCGAGAAGGTGTGGCTGATGGCGCCCGCGTCGTCGCGCACCGCGCTGATGGTGACCGATTGCGGGAACAGCTCACCGTTCTTGCGTTTGCCGATAATCTCGCCCCGCCATGGACCCGCACCGGCCATGGCGGCGCGCACCTTGGCGCGGAATTCCGCATCGTGCACGCCGGAGCGCAGCAAGTCGGGGGTGCGGCCGATCGCTTCGGCCGGGGTGTAGCCGGTGATGCGCGTGAACGCGCCATTGATGGAGACGATATGCTCGTGCGCATCGGTAATCAGCACGCCCTGGTCGCTGTCCTCAATGATGCGCGCATGCAGGCTGTTCTTCTCTTCCGTCGACAAGCCCGCATTGACGGGCGCCAGCTTGACGCGCATGCCGATGGCGCTGCCCGCCTCATCATGCGCCAGCGAGATCGCGGCACGCACCCAGATCACTTCACCGGACTTTTTGCGGCGGCGGACTTCGGTCACCGCGTTATCCGCTTCCAGCACCAGCTCCGCAATATTGCCGCCTTCATCGTCGTCCGTGTAGAGGAAGAGGATGTGCTGGCCCAGCGCTTCCTGCGCCGTGTAGCCGAACAGACGCACCGCGCCTTCGTTCCAGCCGGTGAGGTAGCCGGCCAGATCCAGCTCAAGCACGGGCGGTGGCGGCGCCGGCGGATATTGCAGGCGCAGCTCGGCCAGCGCCACCTCCAGGCTGGCCAGCGTGGCGGCCAGCTCCTCGCCCTGCTGGCTGCGCGCCAGCGCGCTCAAAGCCTGGCAGCGGGAGATGGCGTCATCAGCCATTAGATGGCACCTCGGCGGTCACTTCCAGCATCCACAACGTGGCGTCGGCCACGATGGCATTGAATTCGGCGGCAGACAATTGCAGCGCATCGAGTCGCCGCGTCACATCGGCAAACTCGCCGCGTTCCGCTGCTTCGGCCAGCGACAGCAGCTCGCCTACCTCGCCCGCCTTGTGCAGCAAGGCTTGCTGGGCCGCGTCGCCGATATGTAAAGGCGCCAGCAGCTGCTCCAGCGGCACGCCGAACAGGACGCCGAGCAGCGAGAACATGCCTGTCATGAAAGCCTGCTCCTGCGCGGCCTTGCCCTGGCCCGTCGCACGCGCCAGCAACTCCAGCATGCGCGCCCGTACCGACACGCGCGCCAGCAGCATGGGCGAGCGCATATCGTCTTCGCGTGCCGCGAACAGCATCAGATTAAGCCAGCGCCGCAACTGGGCGCGGCCAAGAATCAGGATGGCCTGGTTAAAACTGGTGATCTTGCGTTGCAGACCGAGGCCCAGCGAGTTGACCAGCTTCAGCAAGTGATAGGACAGCGTTGGATCGCGCCGCAGTACGGCTTCGATTTCGACGTTTTCCGCATCGTTGGTGACCAGCTGGACCAGCTGCAGGGCCAGCGCACGCGAAGCAGCCTGGCTGCCGCTCGGGCGTTCGGGTGGCTGCAGCGCCCAGTCGCCTTCGATCAGTTTGACCCCGGCTGCGGGCGAGCCGAAGGCGCCGTCCGCATGCAGCACCTCGTCTTCGGCCAGCGGCTGCCAGCCTGCGGCGGGCGGCGCCGCATCGGCGCGGAAATAGCATGGCAGCTGCTGCGCCAACTGGCCCAGCGTCTCCGGCAAGCCCTCCTGCGGCGCTCCCGAAAACACGAGCGCGGCCGGCTTGCCCTGCCGGTCTGCGAGCAGGTTCAGGAAGACTGGCGATGCGGCGTGCGAGGCGTTCATTACGGGCGGCGGAAGGCGATGATGAATTCCCCTATAGTAC
>NZ_JBFRDW010000185.1:0-9212 GCF_052113985.1 Pseudoduganella sp. RAF53_2
GGTGTCTTCGCAGGGTCATCATCTGCCGGGCAGCCTGACTGGTTCAGAGCTGGGCGTGATAGGACCGCTGGCGCGTACAGCGGACGATTTGCGTCTGGCGCTGTCGGTGCTGGCCGGACCTGGAACGCCGGAAGCTGACGCTTGGCGCGTGCAATTGCCGTCGCCGCGCTGGCAAAGCCTGGCGGAGTGCCGCGTGCTGTTGCTCGACACGCATCCCCTGGTCTACACCAGCGCCGCAGTGCGCTCCGCGGTTCAAAACGTGACGGACACGCTGGCCAACAGCGGCGGGAAGGTGGCCCGGCATAGCGAAGTGCTGCCGGACCTCGCGGCCAGTGCCGAATGCTTCGCGCGCCTGCTGCTGATTCAGAACCTGTCGAAGATGTCGCCGGAACAGGCGCAGGCGCTGCATTACGACAGCACGGCCGGCGGCGGTGAACGCCTGATGGCAATCGGGAAGAAGTCTGYCATGGCTGGTGCGCGTGCCTGGTTTGAGGCGCAGGAGGAACGTGCCCGCCTCACGCAGCAATGGCGGCGCTGCTTCCAGGACTGGGATCTGGTCGTTTGCCCTTCGACCACCACCACGGCCTTCCCCCACGATGACGCCGATCCGGCGCGCCGCCGAGTGGATGGCCAAACCTGCTCTTACTTCGATCATCTGGCGTGGGTCGGCATGGCATCCGTGGCAGGGCTGCCTGCGACGCAGTGTCCTTGCGGGCTGGATGAACAGGGGCTGCCGGTAGGGCTGCAAGTGATGGGGGCGCCGTACGCGGACCTCAGCACAATCGGCTTTGCCGGTCTGCTGGAAAGGGAACTGGGAGGATTCAGGGCGCCGCCGCTGTAATGGCATAGAATGGCTGGTCCTCCATTTTCTGCTAAAACATGAAGCTTTCCAAACCTCTGGTGATTGGCGCGGTCGTGGTGGCCGCTGCGGCGTCGGCGGCAGTAATCCTGAAGTCCCGGCCGAGCCCCACGAGCGCCCCGGCTGCGGCAGCCGTTGCGGATTCCGGCAACGCCCAGGCACCATTGATGGCGGAACTTCAGAGCATCCTGGCGAGCTACCGCAAGGTCATTGTGCTGCTGGCGGACGAAAAAGCACTGTCGGATGCGGACCGCAAGGCAGCGGAGCAGGTGGGCCAGTCGCTGTTCCATGAAAATATCGAGCGCTTTGCCAAGGCGCGCGATCTGCTGGCGCGGCTGCAGGCATTGCCCGCGGCCCAGCGCGATGCCGCGTATGAGATCTTGCTGTCGTATGTGGAGTCTGCGCCGGACCTGTTCGACGCCGACCGCCTGGTCTTCCGTGAGGTGCTGGTGGAAATGCAGAAGCTGGCCGCAGCCAATCAGACCCTGCCCGGCATCAAGCTGCACAAGCGCATCAGCGAAGACCTGGCGGCGCTGGAGGATATCGAACACCAGTACGACAAGGAATTGAGCGGCGTCTTTGCCCGCTTCGACCAGCGCGCCATCGTGCCGAAGCGCGAGCGCTGGGATGATTATGTGGCGCATCTGAAGAAGCTGTTCGACCGCGAGCGCATCATGAAGGATTACGGCGTTATCGTTCCGTATCCGGTCAAGCCTGAAGACGCGAACAAGGAAATCTTCGGTAAATCACTGCCGCCGAAGACCGTGGTGCTGACCTTCGATGACGGTCCGCATGCGACCTACACCGACGAAGTGGCGGCCATTCTCAAGCAGTATGGCGTGCCCGGCATCTTCTTCGAAGTGGGCAAGAACCTCGGCCAGATCGACGAGAAGGGCAGGGAAACCGTGGGCAAGTACGCGGCCGCCAGCCGCCGCCTGCTGGACGCCGGCTATGTGGTCGGCAACCATAGCTACAGCCACGCTTTGCTGTCGAAGGAAAAAGGCGATGAGCTGTACGGCGAAATCGCCAATGCGGATCAGTTGCTGAAGGCGGTCGATCCGCGCCGCTCGGCCCTGTTCCGCTTCCCTTATGGTGCGCACAATGCGGAGGGACTGGAGGTGCTGCACAAGCTGGGCCTGCGCTCGGTGATGTGGAATATCGATTCGCTGGACTGGGCCGATCCGGTGCCGAACTCGATTGCCAGCCGCGTGCTGTCCTCACTGGAGAAAGAACAGCGCGGCATCATTCTGTTCCACGACATCCACGAGCGCACGGTAAAGACGCTGCCGCTGGTGCTGGACAAGCTGATCGCCGACGGCTACAGCTTCGCCACCTGGGATGGCAACGACTTCACCGTCACCAAGGCAGGCAAACCGGAGCCGGACAAGGTGGCCGTCAGCACCGGGTACGCCAACAGCTACGCGGTCGTCATCGGCATCAACCACTACCAGAAATGGCCCAAGCTGCAGTATGCGGTGCAGGATGCAAAATCCATCCGCGATACCCTGGTCAGCCGCTTCGGCTTCGACAATTCCCGCGTGTTCACGCTGACGGATGGCGAGGCTACGCGCAACAATATCCTGGCGCTGTTCCACGACAAGCTGGCCGAGGCGAATCTGAAGAAGGACGACCGTGTGTTCGTCTTTTTTGCCGGGCACGGCGCCACGCGGCAGCTCAGCTCCGGCCGCAGCCTGGGCTACATCGTGCCTTTCGATTCCGATCCGCAGCAAATCAGCGTCGACGCGATTCCGATGACCGACCTGCAGAATATCGCGGAAAGCCTGAATGCCAAGCACCTGCTGTTCGTGATGGACGCCTGCTACAGCGGCCTGGGACTGACGCGCGGCGGCGGTACGGCCGCTTTCCTGCGCGATAACGCGCGCCGCATCGGCCGCCAGATGCTGACCGCCGGCGGCGCCGACCAGATGGTGGCGGACGGTGGTCCGAACGGCCACTCGGTCTTCACCTGGACCCTGCTGCAGGCCTTGAACGGTAAGGCGGACCTGAATGGCGACGGCATGATTACCGCAACGGAGCTCGCGGCCTATGTGGCGCCTGCCGTGGCCAGTGTGTCGCAGCAGACTCCGGCCTTCGGCAGCCTGCCCGGCTCGGAAGGCGGCGAATTTGTGTTCCAGCTGCCGGCCGAAGCGGAATTCCTGAGCGAAGGCAGCAAGCAGCTGCCGCCAGAAGCGATCGCATTGAATAACAAGCTCGATGCGGGCCGTGCCAGCCAGGCAGACGGCAACGTGGTGGTGGTGAAGACCCTGCAGGGCGGAGAGCAAAAGCTGTCGGCGCCTAAGCCGGTGGACGCGCCAACCCGCCAGCTGGCGCAGCGCGCCAACGACCGCGGCCTGCAGCTGTACAAGGAGAAGCAATATGCGCAGGCGGAGGAAGCCTTTACAGAAGCGCTGAAATACCGTCCAGACTTCGGCCTGGCCGCCAATAATCTGGGCTTCGTGTATTACAAGCAGGAGAAGTACGCGGAAGCCGCGCGCTGGTTCGAGAACACCCTGCAAATGGATGCCTCGCGCGCCATCGCTTACCTGAACCTGGGCGACGCGCGCCAGCGCCAGGGCGATGCCGAAAAGGCCCGCAAGGCCTATACCAGTTTCCTGGAGCTGGCGCCGAATCATCCGAGCGCCGCCTATGCGCGTGAGCAGCTGAAGAAACTGGGCTGATCGGGGCCACGGCATTCGCGGCCCTTTCCCGTTACGGCTTCTGGCCCTTGCCGGTCGCAGCCCAGTAGATGCCGCCCAGAAGGTGGGTCAGATACTGCGGGTCGCGGTACATTTCGCCGTTGTGGCCCAGCGCGGTCACAAAAACGCGGCCTTTCTCGAACTGGTGGTACCAGCTGACGGGATGATCCCTGCCCATGCCGGTGGCTACCTGGCCCGGCCAGATTTTGGTCGGGTCGTAGCTTGACTCATCGACATTCAGTACCGGATGAATCGTGACCTGGTAGGGATTGGTGGTTTCATACCATTCGTCGCTCCAGATCCAGCGCTCGGGAATGCCGTAGGTGGCGGGGAATTTCTTGTCTTCGACCGTGACGACGCCGGTTTGCAGCATGGGATGGGTCTTGAACGAGCGGCCCACCATTTTCTCGTACCACACCCACCCATTTGGCGGCGTGATCAGGGCGCGGTGCACGACGACCGCATTGCCGCCGTTGCGCATGTATTCCTCGAACCTGATGCGCTGCGCCGGATTCAGTTCCTCGCCGGGCGTGTTGAGGAAGACCACGGCCGCGTACTGCTTCAGATCCTGCTCGAAGACTTCCGGTTTATTGGTCCAGGTGAAGTCGAAGGAGTGCAGCTTGCCCAGCTTTTCGAAACTGTCCCGCGCGATGGGAATGTATTCATAGTGGTACTTGTTGGGAATGGCCAGCACCAGCAGTTTGAACTGGTTGTCGGCATGGCTGCTGGAGGCCGAGGCCATGGCCGCTGCGAAGATCAGTGCTCGTTTCATCTTTTCTCCTTACGGTGCAGGCACGCCTTCGACCGGTCGATTGCCGCGCGGGACCAGCCAGCCGCCATCGCTCAGCCAGTCGGACAGGCGGTCGGGCCAATGCTGCAATGAGACGCGTTCGCCGCGCTGGCCGACGTTGAAGGCATGGTCGGTATCGGCATACAGGTGGAGTTCAGC
Organism: Pseudoduganella sp. RAF53_2; assembly: GCF_052113985.1. NCBI lineage: Bacteria > Pseudomonadati > Pseudomonadota > Betaproteobacteria > Burkholderiales > Oxalobacteraceae > Pseudoduganella > Pseudoduganella sp. RAF53_2. The sequence continues at coordinate 4,505 of NZ_JBFRDW010000185.1, forward strand.
CGACACGCCAGCATTTATCAGCTGCTGATAGAGACCCAGCGCGGGCGGCATGCAGCACTTGTCCTGCGAACCAGCGATGAGGAAGGCGGGCGGCGCGCCGTTCACCGATTTGGCTGGAACACCGAGCGGACCAGGGTAAACCAGCACCTGGAAGTCCGGACGGCCGTTCTGCTGGTCGATGGCGTCGCGATGAGGCGGAGCGGTTTCAGGATTGTCGGCGACAAGCGAAACCAGCTCGCCGCCGGCGGAGAAGCCCATGATGCCCACGCGCTGTGGATCGACGCCGTATTCGGCTGCGTGCGCGCGAACCCAGCGCACGGCGCGGCGCAGATCGGAAGCGGCGTCGCCATCGATGCGGTAGCTGGAACCCTGGTCGCGTGCCAGGCGGTATTTCAGCACGAAGGCCGTTACGCCGATGCGGTTCAGGTTTTTCGCGGCCAGCATGCCCTCATTGATCCAGACCAGCATGCGATGGCCTCCGCCCGGCACCACAATCACCGCTGCGCCGTTGGCGTGGCGCGCATCGGCACGCTGCACGGTCAGCGATGGATCATGGATATTGCTGACGTAAGTGTCCTTGACCGTTTCCGGTTCGCCGTGGCGCTTTTCGGAGCCCGGTGCGCCGTTGGGCCAGAGCTGGAATGACGGTGGTGCAGATTGCTGCGCCATCGCGGCGGCGCTGGCCAGCAACAGGACTACTGCTGCCGCCTGTTTAATTGATGTGAGTCGCATACAGGGCATGGTGAGTAAGAATGAATAAGGTGCGCTTGTCGGCGCCGCCAAAAATCAGTTGCAGAGGACGCTCCGGTACGTCGACACGGCCAGTCTCTTTGCCGTCGGCGTCATAGACGAAGACCTGGCCGTTGGCGACATAGACATTGCCTGCGCCGTCGACAGCAGCGCTTTCGCCGCCGCGATTGGCGACAGGCTTCAGGTCCGTCACGGCGCCGCCTGGGCCAAGCAGGCCGCTGAAGGTGCGGTTTTCGGAACCGTTGGTGAAGACCACGCGCTCACCGGCACGTGCGGACACGAAGCCGTGAGTGTCCAGCGTGTCGGACCAGCGGTAGCCGAGATGGTCGGCAGGTCCCTGGCGCAGCACGCGGAAGGCGGGCAGTACCAGGCTGCCGTCGGGCGAAACGTATTCGCGCGCTTTCGGCACGGCGACGTCACGCGCAAACATTTCGGCCAGGGTGGTGAACTGGTAGGTGTCCGGATTAAGCTGGTCCTTGAATTCGCCGTTGTTCCAGAAATTGACTGGAATCGCCACACGCGCTGCCGTACGCTGCGCCACGGATGTAGGCTTGATCACAGTCACGTCGGTGCCTGGCATGCCCGGCTTGAAGCTGTAGACCGTCGCTTCCGGGCCGTAGGAGGACAGCACCATCACATTGCCGCTGCTGTCGATCGCCAGATTCACAGGATCAAGCGGCGCATCACGTACGACAGCCAGACCTTCATTCTTCGACCAGCTGTAGATGCGTTTGAAATGGCGGTCCACGAAATACAGCTTGCCTGCCGCATCGACCGCTGCGCCGGCGATGGAATAGAAGCCTTCTTCCAGCTTGTCGGCCTTGCCCAGCGGCGCCGGGGCGGCTTTCTGTTTGCCGGTGTAATCGAGCACTGCGAACTCGCGTTCACGCACTTCGATCTTGTTGCTGACGTCGACAATCGCATTTTCGTAGGGATACTTGGTGGCGCGCAGGTAGGTGGCGCAGCCGTTGTCGTCGCAGGTGGCAAAGCCGCTTTCGCCATTCACGTGCACATTGCGGAAGCGGATGTCGCTGGAATTCGTGATCTTCACAGCAGCAGGTGCGGGCTTGATCGAACGCGTGACGCGGTAGCCATGGTARTTCGCGATCAACAGATTGCGCGAATTGCGGATTTCGAACGAAACGGAGTCCATGCCGTCGCGGACTTCCTCTTCCGTCTGCGGCGCATGGAATTCCCAGTTCTCCACGCCATCCAGCACAATCTCGGCGCGGATATGGTGTTCAGCCGAGAGCTCATACACGCGGCCCGGTGTTTTCGTGTTGGAGACGTAGAAGCCTGCCTGTGCATAGCCGCTTGGCGACCAGATGCCGGTGAAGGTGCCGCCACCGCCGTCCGTTACCCACACGCTGGGATATTGGCGGTCCCAGAACCAGGTCGTATCCCAGTTGGCGGTCTTCTTGTACGGATCGCTGCGCGAACCGTCGTACAGGCGTGTGCCATGGCCGCCCTGAATACGCACATCATCCACCAGAGATTGCTGGCCGGCGCGCCACAGCAGGGCCACCGCGCGCTGGTTGACTTCACCTGTGGCCAGGCCGATGCCGGAGACAATGGCATCGCCGCCTTTCGCGCTTTCCAGCAAGGCTTTCGGCCCATCCACGCCCTGGAATTTCGGTGACCCGTTCGGCAGCGCGAGCTGGGTCAGGCCGGGGTGGAGGCCGATCAGCACCGTATCCGGCTTCATGCGGATAGTGTCGCTGACGACGTAGAAGCCTTGCGGCAGATAGACAACGCGGCTGCTGTCGATGGCTTTCTGCAGGGCGGCGGTGTCGTCGGTCGCGCCGTCGCCTGCTGCGCCAAAGCTGCGTGCATTGGCCCACTGCGTGCTCGGCGGCAGTGCGCGCATGACACGCGCGGCCGCCGATTTATCGGGCGCTCCGGCTGTCTTGAACGTGGTTTCAAACTTGCCTGGCGTTCCCAGTTCGAATAGCTTCATGCCGTAATTGAATTCGCTGACCTGATAAGCGCGGCTGGCGCCTGCCAGCGATTTGCCGCTGTCGCGGAAACGCGCCCAGGTCGGCACGTTATGCGCGATGGCGCGCTCGAAGCCAACCTGGGTATAGACATTGTCCTCATTGCTGATGATGAGCGCGGATTTCGACACGTTTTCGAAGCGCACATCCCGCCCCCACAGCCAGTCGCCGTAGCCACGGTCGATTTCCACGCCGACGGGCGTATTGCGGATATCGACATTGGCGAGGGTAAGCCCCGCCTCGTGCTCTCGGATGGCGGCCTCGCGCTGGCCGTCGAAGGTGGCGTCCATCAGTGTGTACTGCCAGGCCGGGGAAGTCTTTTCGCTCAGGATGCCGTAACGGCCACCGTAGAAGCGCAGATCGTAGCCGACATTGCCGACGTTGTAGATGCCGGCGATGCCGGAGCCGATGTGAAAATCGATGTGGCTCAGATTCGAATGCTGGGCGGTGCGCTGGCGCACTGCTGCGGCAGCGGGATTGCCGGCGCCGATGTCGAAGTCCACATTCGACAGCGCGGAATAGAAGGTCGACGAGTTCGCGTCGCGCACGTTCTCGCTGAACGGTACGGCACTCGGCACCGGCATCGGCACTTTGCCGACCGTGTACTGGTCGCCGCCGGTGAAGACCACCATCGTCGAGACGCCTTTCTGGAAGCCGGGCGTATTCGGCGCCAGCACGAATACGGGCCGCGTCGGGCCGACACCATACACGCGGACAGCCAGCGGAATCAGGATGCTGCGCGTGATGCGGTAGTGGCCGGAGGGCAGGAAGACGACGCCACCCTGGCCGCCGTTCGCAACGCTGTTGATGGCCTGCTGAATGGCGTCGGTATCGTCAGCCTTGCCATCGCCCTTGGCCTGCACGGTGGCGGCGCGGGGATCGTCCGGCTTGGTCAGGAAGGCGGAAGTGGAGGCAAATGCGGGGAGATGCGCGGCTGCGGCCAGCAGCGCGAGTGCGAGTCTGTTCATCAGTGCTTTATCCTTTGCTGACCAGCAGCGACAAGAGCATCACAAAAATCAGGCCGAAGACGCCGACCAGGGTTTCCATCAGCGTCCAGGAGCGGAAAGTATCCTTGAGCGACAAGCCGAAATATTCCTTGAACATCCAGAAGCCGGAATCGTTCACATGGCTGCACATCAGGCTTCCTGCGCCGATGGCGAGGATCATCAGGCTGGGATCGACACCGGAACTTTGTACCAGCGGGCCGACGATGCCCGCCGCCGTCACGCCTGCCACCGTCGCGGAGCCGAGGCAGATGCGGATCAGCGTAGCGACGGTCCAGCCGAGCACCAGCGGCGGCACGGGCAGGCGCGCCAGCTGCTCGCCCAGCTGGGTGCTGACGCCCGAATCCACCAGCACCTGCTTCAGGGCGCCCGCGCCCGCAATGATCAGCAGGATGGGCGCGATATCGCGCAACGCCTCCTGCGCCCCTTTCATGACTTCAGGTAGTGCCTGGCCGCGGCCGGCACCCAGCGTGATCACTGCCACGCCATAGGACACCAGCATCACGACCAGAGGATTGGACAGGAAAGCCAGCAGCGGACCATCGGCGGCATTGGACATCGCCAGTAGCGTCGCACCAGCCAGCAGAACCACGGGCAGCAGCGCAGTCGCAAAGCTGTTGACGGTTCCGGGCAGTTCAGCCTCGGCACGCAGCTCGTTGCGGAACATCTGGGCCGGTTCGGCGCGGATGCGGCGCAGCGACATGGCGAACACCGGACCGGCAATGATCAGCGTAGGCACCGCCACGGCAAGGCCGTATAGCAATGTCCTGCCCATATCGGCATGGAATTGCGCCACCAGCGCCGTGGGCGAAGGATGTGGCGGCAGGAAGCCGTGCGCGATGGAGAGGCCGGYCAGCAGCGGCACGGCCAGCGCCACGGCGGGCCGCCCGGATTGATAGACCAGGGAGAAAATCAACGGGACCAGCAGCACGAAGCCCACGTTGTAGTACAGCGGAATAC
>NZ_JBFRDW010000186.1:0-9199 GCF_052113985.1 Pseudoduganella sp. RAF53_2
CGATAGGACTCAGTCGTGCCTTCGCTTCCGCCGTGCGTACAGCGATGAAGCGCCAGTTCTGCATATGGAACGACGTCGGCGCCGTGGTACCGATTTGCACAAGCTCGCGGATCTGGCTGTCGCTCAGCGTCGCGGTGCGGTCGTAATATTTGGCGGCGCTGCGGCTCAAGATACATTCGATGACAGCGTTGGCCTTGGAAGTTGCGTTGGTCATGGTGATCCCTATGATTGGTTGGGTAGGTTGAAGTGCATGAAAGCGATTGCTTGCTGCGAAGCCGGCTTGCTCCGCAAGACGGGTTAGTCCACTGCCGGAAAATCAACTTCGGTATCGTTAATGCGATTGAAGGTACTGGTGATGGTGGCGAGTCCAATGGCGATTGAGATCTCCGCCAGCGCTGTGGCGGAATAGCCGGCTGCACGGATGGCATCGAACTCGCCATGGCTGATCGTGCCGCTTGTAGTCTGCAGTTGGGACACGAAACGCACCAGGGCGTCGCGCCTGGCGTCACCGGTAGGCTGTGCGGCACGAATGGCGCGCAGGATATCGGCCGACAAACCTACCATCTTGCCGACATAACTGTGGGCCGCCACACAAACATCGCAACCGGCCTTCACACTGACCAGCAACTTGACGGTTTGCAGGTCCTGCTGGCTGAGGCTTCCCAACGATAGGGTGCGCTGCGCGCCCAGCACGGCGCCTAAAGACTCAGGAGCAAGGTGGCCCAATGCAGCGTAAGTGTTCGGCACCCGGCCGCCGGCAATCTTCCTGACCTGGTCGTAGATATCAACGGTAACGCCGACGGCGGAGGCGATTGCAGGGATGGCGATACGGCTCATGGTGCTTGGCTTTCAATGGGTAGTCAGGAGCCTCCACTTTAGGCTTGCACCGCATTGAATTCGAGACTGTATCGGCTCAAGAAAATGCCGGAAAGGATCAACCGCTTACCTGCGCCAGACGGCGGCATTGGCCCGGCGTCATCCCCATCTTGTCGGTGAACGCGCGGCGGAAGGCTGCGACGGAGCGGTATCCGACCAGGTCGGCCACCGCCTCGGTCGTCATCCCCTGCTTCTTCAACTCGTTGGTGGCCAGGCTCATTCGGATGTCGGTCAGCAGTTCGACGGCCGAGCGCCCCAGCTTCTCCTGAAAGTGCCGCATGAAGGTGGCGCGCGACATGCTGCACAAGTCGGCCAGTTCCGGCAGAGTCCAGGCTCGCGCCGGATCGGCGAACATGGCGACGATGGCGGGGGCCAGTCGCCGATGGCTGGCCAGCGCCAGCAAGCCTGCCGGAGCTTGCTCGGATTCGCTTGCCGCGCGCAATGCGAGGGTGAACAAGGCAGAGGTCAGCGCATTGAGGATGGCGTGTCCACCTGGCTTGTCGCCCGCGGACTCCATACGCATAAACCCCACCAGACTGGCGAGATGATTCGAGGCCGGCGCGGCGCGCTCGTCGCCACGGCCTTGCACGGTTCTGACCATGAGCGTCGCGGGAAGGTAGTCGCGGATCAGCCGGTCATGGGGCGGCTCGATCAGAAATCGTCCACACAGCATATCCAACTGCTCGCCCTGGCCATCATTCTCGCTGAGCATCCATCCTGCAGGGCTGAACTGATTGCGCGTAGGGCCTGGCGCGGCGCCACTGCCATCGTGCAGCACGTGCGCCGCGCCTTGCGGCAGCAACACGATGTCGCCACTCACCAGCTCCTTGATGGTCCCGCTTGCCGGGTCCTCAAGAATGGCGCGTCCCTTGAGCACAATGTGATAGGGAATCTCGTGCGCCCCGGACTGCGCCCAGTCCACGCGCCAAGGCGCGCCGTAAGTGCAATGGGCTTCCAACTTGCCGGTGACGGTAATCGTTTGCAGGAGATGGCTTAACCAATCGAGTTGAGACATGACAGCGTGGGACCTTTTGTACTATCGTTCAGGAATTCTCTACCATCGATGGTACGAATAAAAGAACCAAGATTACCCGCTAGTGTGTGTACCAAGATTATGGATTCAGACCTGCAAATTCATTTAGACCGGACAGCAAAGATCTCCTTATCCGAACAAATCCGTGTGAGCATCAGCCGGGCAATTGAGTCCGGCCTGGTGGCACCGGGCACTCGCTTGCCTTCGTGGCAGGATCTGGCCGCGCACCTTGGCGTGGCGCGAGGAACAGTTCAAACCGCGTATGAACGGCTGTCCGACGACCAGATGATCGAAACGTTTGGCGCTGGCGGCACCCGCGTCGCGCCGCGTCCCCATGTGGTGCTGACGCCACCCGAAGCGCCGCAGCCCGGCTCCTTCATGAAGACCTATCAGGAGATGCACGCCGGGCCAGCGATCTTTCAGCTCGGACTGCCGGCGCTGGAGAAAGGCTTGCCGGAAAAACTGTTCGCCCGCGCGCGATCTTCCAATCTCCTGAAGACGGGCGCTTTTTCGTCCTTCGTCTATCCCGACCCCAGAGGTGAGCTGGAGTTGCGGCGTGAGATTGCAGGCTATCTCTCCATTTCCAGAAACCTGCACTGTTTCCCCGACCAGGTGTTTATCACCTCGGGCTACAGCTCGGGCTTAGGCCTGCTACTGCGGGTGCTGAGTTTGGAGGGCAAGAAGGTCTGGATGGAGGAACCCGGTTACCGCTTTACGAGGAAGGGCCTGGAGCTCGCTCGCTTGAATATCGTTCCGGTGCCGGTGGACGCCGAAGGTCTCAACGTCGGCTACGGCATCGAGCATGCCGCCGACGCGGCGTTAGCGGTGGTGACGCCGAGCCAGCAGGCGCCGCTGGGTTCGACCTTGTGTTTGCGACGGCGGCTTCATCTGCTTGAGTGGGCGGCGTCAAGCGGCGCCTGGGTCGTCGAGGATGACTACCTCAGCGAATTGCAGCTGGAAGGCAGGCCGGCGCCTGCCCTGGCCTCCCTGGACGAGGGCAAACGGGTCATCTACGTCGGCTCTTTCAGCAAGACCATCAGCCCCGGATTGCGGCTGGGATTTGTGGTGGCGCCAACTGAACTGGTCACCGCGTTTTCCGAGGTGGCGGCGACGCTGGCACCCGCGCCATCGCCTGTAGTGCAGCTGGCCACCGCCCGCTTCATGCATGAGGGCTACTACATCCAGCGCGTGCGCCGGCTTAAGCGGCTATATCTGTCCCAGCGTGACGCGCTATGCGAGCAGTTGCGAATGCACGATGCGGAGTGGATCAAGGCCGGCCTGGCAATCCTTCTCAGACTCCCGGACGGGGTTCTGGACACCAAAGTCGTTCGCGAGGCAATGACGGTCGGCATGGCGCCGTCGCCTTTGTCAGCCTGGTTTGCCACGCCATCCTGGACCTTGCAGGGACTCTTGCTTGGCGTGGCCACAGCGCCCGAACAGCACGTCGCCACGGCGTGCCGCCGGCTATTCGAGATCATCGAGCGCAATCGCTGATGAATGTAAGCTTGGAGCGGGTGAAGGGAATCGAACCCTCGTATGAAGCTTGGGAAGCTGCCGTTCTACCATTGAACTACACCCGCACTGCGCGCATTTTACCTGAGCGCGCAACAATCATGAGCCTACCAGCTGCACCGCGTCAATATACATGCGGTCGGTGGTGATGTTATTCGATTTGGTGATGCGCGCCGCCTTGGCTTTGTAGGCTGTCTTTTCGATCGGCTGCACATACCAGGTACGGGCGCCGCGCTTGTCCGGCTTCACGGTATTGATGCCGCTCCAGATAGTATTCCATTTGCCATCCGTGTCCTGAAGTTCCAGTTTGGTGATGCCCTCCAGGCCATAGCCATCGGTGACGGCGACGCGCAGCTCGGTGGCGTTGACCGGCTTGTCGAAGCTGACTTCCAGCGAGTCGAAACCGACGTCGCTGCCTTTGGTCGCAAACGACTTGCCATCGACCTTGCCGGTTGCGTTGGCCGGCTCATACGTGCTGCCGCCGTATTCCGACGTCGCCTTCGCCATGGTGGCCCATTGACCGTTGGCGTCATTGATATAGCCGTCTTCCATATTGGAATAATCGAGCTTTGCCTGGCGCTTGGCGACCTCCTTCTGCTCCTCGCTCATGTTCGCCGTATCCACTTGCGGCGTTTGCACCGGGCCATTGGCGGCGCTGGCAGGCGCAGGGCTTGGGGCCGGCGCGGCAACGGCCGGTGCGGGCGCCGGGGCCGGTGCAGACGCTGGCTCCTGTGCTTTCTTGGCGCATGCGGCAAGCAGTAAGACGGGCAATACCAAGGCGTACTTATTCATCTTCAGGGCTCCCTATTGGTTATCAAAACAACAACTCGCCGATGATGGCACAAAGCTGCACTGTGTTCAATCGTGCGTGGTATGAACGGGGAAATCTGAAGATTCGTGTTGGCAATGGTGCACAATGATCAGGTTCCTCAACTTTATGGACACCTCGATGAAAACAATCGCAGCACTCGGCATCTCCCTCGCCTTCGCGGCGCCCTACGCCGCCGCACAGCAAGCATCCGATCCCGTTTCAACGCTGGTCGGCCAGCTGGATCTGGAGAAGTACAAAGCCACCATCAAGAGCCTGACCAAATTCGGCGACCGCCGCCAGGGCACGGAGCGCAATCGTCAGGCACTTAACTGGATCGAGGCACAGCTGAAGGCATATGGTTGCGAGAACGTCGAGCGCTTGCAGTATCAATTCACCGAGCCGCCGGCGCGCGGCAAGCCTGCCGTGGCGCCGGGCGGCGGCGCTGGCGGTCCACCCGGCCAGGGCGGCAGCACGCTGTTCGGCAACCGTGCCCCGACCGGCGTGAACACCGACCCGATGCGCCAGCCGGACGAGCGCCTGCGCGCGCTGAATGCGGAGCAGACCCCGCAAGGTACATCGCAGCGCGAGAACGTCTACTGCACCAAGGTCGGCAAAACGCATCCCGAGGAAATGTATATCGTCAGCGCGCACATGGACGGCATCGGCTTCGGTGAAGCGGCCAACGACGACGGTTCGGGCACCGCGCTGGTGATGGAACTGGCGCGCATCTTCAGCGCGCCAGGTGTGGAAACGGACCGCTCGATCCGCTTCGCCTTGTGGAACAACGAGGAAACGGGCCTGAACGGCGCCGCCGCTTACGTCGAGCAGCGCAAAGGCCTGCAAGGCATCGAATCGCCGAAAGGCTCAGGCAAATATCCCGAGCCGCGCTGGCTCGGCATGATCCAGCACGACATGATGCTGTTCGACCATGGCATGCCAGTGGCGAAGCTGGATGCGGCGGGCAAACCGGTGCTGGATGACAAGGGCCATCCAGTCTATGTTCTGCCGAAGGAACAGCGCGCCGAAGCGGACGTGAACATCGAGTTCCAGTCCAACTCCAAACAGGCGGAAGGCTCGGCCAGGCTGGCCTGGGAATTCCGCGCCGCGAACGACAAATACGCGACCAATTATCCGGCAGCGGTCGGCTTCCACATGACCAATACCGACTCCACGCCATTCATGGATCTGGTGCCGTCGATTTCGCTGCGCGAGAACGAGCGCGGGCAGCAAATCGGCTCCGGCTGGAATCCGCACTGGCATCAGCCGACCGACCTGTATTCCAACTATTCGGACAAGGATTTCCTGCTCGGCCTGAACGCCGCCCAGACCACCCTGGCAGGCGTAGCGAAACTAGTTGGGGTCAGGATTGCAAAACAGCCACAATAAATTAGCTCGCAATTAACAGTTTGGTAAAAAAGGCCACGCTTCCGGCGTGGCCCTTGTTATGATCGGCGATCGTTCCAAACTGAAACTATTTATCCCAATGCGCAGCACCGAACACGAAACCCTGCTCGAAGACGGCAAGCCCATCGTCATCACCACCGACCTGCAAGGCCGCCTGACCTACGCCAACTCGACCTTCATCGCCATCAGCGCCTTTGACGGCGAGGAACTTCAGGGACGTCCTCAAAAATCGCTCTACCACCCGGATATGCCGGCCGAAGTCGATGAAGACATGCTGCGCACCACCATGTCGGGCGAACCGTGGCGCGGCCTGATCAAGTATCGCGGCAAGGACGGCGGCTTCTTCTGGTGCATCGCGAACGTCACCCCGGTGATCGAAAAAGACCGGACCACCGGCTTCATGTCGGTCTGCACCAAACCGAAGCCGAAGCAGGTACAGGAAGCGGAACAGTTGTACCGCAGCGTGAAAGCCAGGGCTGACGGTGTACGCATCCACCGCGGCGCAGCGGCGCCACGCGGATGGCAGAAGTATTCCAATGCGCTGCGCGATGTCTCGCTGACGCAGCGCATGGCCCTGTGCTTCGGCAGCATGACGCTGCTGGCGCTGTCGATGGCGCTGCACGCCGTGCTGCCCTACTCCGAATTTGCCCTGCATCTGCAGGCTTTGCTGCTGGCGGCACTGGCGCTGTACGGCTGGTACAGCCTGCACCGCGCCATCGTGGCGCCGGTCCAGGCCTGCATCAAGGCCACCCGCATTCTGGCGGGCGGCGACCTGACCACGCGCATGGCGGTGGACCGCCACGACGAACTGGGCCAGCTGCAAGCCTTCGTGCGCCAGCTGAACCTGAATCTGGCATCCATCCTCGGCGATATCCAGGGTAATTTCGCCCTGACCCGCAGCACCACCACCCAGGTGCGCACCGCCAACGCCGACCTGGCCGCCCGCACCGAGGCGCAAGYGGCCAATCTGGAACAGACTTCGGCCCACATGGGTCAGATCACCGGCACCGTGAGCCAGACCGCCGACAACGTCAACACCGCCAACAGCGTGGCGAACGAAGCGACCACGCTGGCCGGTCGCACCGGCGTTGCGGTATCGCAGGTGGTGACGGCGATGGACGAAATCCGCGAATCTTCGCGCAAGATCGTCGATATCATCGGTCTGATCGATGGCATCGCGTTCCAGACTAATATCCTGGCCCTGAATGCCGCGGTGGAAGCGGCCCGCGCCGGCGAAAGCGGCCGTGGTTTCGCGGTGGTCGCCAGCGAAGTGCGCAACCTGGCGCAGCGCAGCGCGTCCGCCGCCAAGGACATCAAGGCCCTGATCGATACCGCCGCCGGCAAGATCGAAGGCGGCGCCAGCGTGGCCACGGCGRCCGGCGCCGACATGGATGCGGTGACCGCCGCCATCGGACGCGTCGCGTCCATCATGAGCGACATCAGCGGCGCCACGCGCGAGCAGAGCAACGGCGTCAACCAGGTGAAGGACGCCATCGTGCAGCTGGACGAAGTGACCCGCCAGAACAGCCAGATGGTCGAGGAAGCCTCCGCCGCCACCGGCGTGCTGGACCTGCAAGCCCAGGCGGTCGCCAAGGCGCTGGAAGTGTTCAAGCTGCCGCCACAAAGCGGCGCGCAAGGCAAGGGTTCCAAAGCCATGCCGCAATCCGCCCCACAGGCGCGGCTGGCTGCACGCTACGCCTGAAGCCCGGCGTCACCAGATGCGCCAACACGCAATCTGGTGAAAGATTTTGACGGCTTTGTCGTATAAAAGTCACGGTTGATACAAAATGACACATAATTATTTGCCTAAAACGCATTTTCGGGTTAGGCGAATATAGCAACTAGTTAAATGCAAGATAGCGACATTTGATGGTTCACACCTGAAGCATCCGTGGCTTAATTACAACTTAACCATTGGTTTTTCTTGCAAATTGCGGAAAAACCTGTATTGACACGTTCCCAACACCAATGTTTCCATGACGGTCGGCCGAGAATTTCTGCTCGTCCGCTTCGTAAAAACGAAACTTGGAATTGGGACAAAAATGATGAAAGAAACACTCATTGCGCGCTCCGTTCGCGTAATGTGCGCCGGCGGCCTGGCCGTCGGTATGCAAGCTGCCATCGCGCAGACCACCGCTCCTGAAGCACCGATCCAGCGCGTAGAAATCACCGGCTCTTCCCTGAAGCGTGTGGATTCCGAAACCGCATTGCCAGTGACCACCCTCAGCAAGGCCGACATCGCCCGTACCGGCGCCACCAGCACTGAAGAACTGCTGGGCACCATCTCGGCCCTGTCCACCGCTGGCTCGACCAGCAACTCGACCGGCGCTGGCTCCTCGACCTACGGCCTGTCGTCGATCTCGCTGCGCGGCCTGGGCGCTGAACGTACCCTGGTGCTGGTGAACGGCCGCCGTCTGGCAGCCTTCGCAGGCGGCGGCGGTGCAGCCGTTAACGTCAACGTGATTCCGCTGGCCGCTATCGAGCGCGTGGAAGTGCTGAAAGACGGCGCATCCGGCGTGTACGGTTCCGACGCAGTGGCCGGCGTGGTCAACTTCATCCTGAACAAGAGCTTCAAAGGTATCGAAGCTCAGGTAGGCGGCGGCGTTCCGACCCATGGCGGCGGCGCGCAGAACCAGAAATACTCCGTGACCGCCGGCTTCGGCGATCTGGACGAAGACCGCTACTCCGTGGTGCTGTCCGCATCCGCTGAGCGCGAGCGCGCACTGTTCGCCAGCGCACGCGGCTTCGCTTCGACCGGCAACCGTCCTCCATACTTCACCTCCGGCGCAACCGGCCAGGGCAATATCGAAGGCGCGATCGTACCGGGCTCCAACCCGGCACAATTCAACGGCCCGTTCTCCGGCAGCTCCCCGCTGTACGGCAACCCGCTGGCTGATGCAGGCAAGTGCGGCGACATCAACATGATCGCAGCACCGGGCAAGACCGCCCAGGGCGCGCAGACCTGCGTGTTCGATTCCGCTGCCTTCGTGGGCCTGACCCCGAAGCGTGAACTGAACAACTTCACCGCCAACGGCACCTACAAGATCAACGACAACCACCAGTTGTTCGCTGATGTGCTGTACTCCGAGTCCACCATCACCCAGAGCTTCCAGGGCAGCCCAGTGCGCGCGTCCTTCCTGGAAACCGATGCTGAATTCGCCAAGCAAGGCGTGACCCCAGCCCTGATTCTGTACCCAAGCAACCCGGCGTACCAGAACACCGCTGTGCCTTACCTGCAGAAGATGGGCTACACCAGCCTGATCGGCCAGCCGCTGGCCATCACCAGCCGCGTGTTCGACTACGGTAACCGTATCTCGGAAGACAAGGCGAAGCAGTCCCGTATCGTCGTCGGCGCCAAGGGCACCGTGATGAACCAGGACTACGAAATCGGCCTGACCTACAACGAATCGAAGGTCGACGGCTACGTGCCAGGCGGCTACTTCTCGCAAGTTGCTTACGCCAAGATCATCAACGATCCGGCCAACAACTGGAACCCATGGGYACCAGGCGGCGTGCAGACCGGCGCTCTGGYTGACAAGCTGAAGTCCGCTCAGTACACCGGC
>NZ_JBFRDW010000187.1:0-9182 GCF_052113985.1 Pseudoduganella sp. RAF53_2
GCCCAGTACAGGTGATGTAGGTCCGGTGCGGACGCGCGATGCAGCAGGCCGAAGGCGCGCTTTGTTTGCTCCTTGGCGTTGATTTTCTCGTCAGGCTGCATCGAGGCTGGCCTCCAGTTGTTGGTAGCGCCATTGGCTGGCGTACCAGCCGTTTTGCGCCAGAAGCTGTTCGTGCGTGCCGGTTTCCGTAATGCGGCCGTGCTGCAGCACCACGATCAGGTCCGCATTCACGACGGCGCTCAGGCGGTGGCTGGCAATGATGGCGCTGCGGCCGGGATGTGCCTGGCGCAGTTCTTCCAGATGTTCGAGGATGCGCGTCTCGGTGCCGGTGTCTACGGCGGACAAGGCATCGTCCAGCAGCAGCATCTCGTTATCGGACAGCAGGGCACGCGCAATCGCCACGCGCTGGCGCTGGCCGCCGGACAGCGTGATGCCTTTTTCCCCGACTTCCGTTTCGTATTTGTTCGGGAACAGCAGGATATCGTCGTGGATTGCCGCGAGATTCGCAGCGCGTTCCACTTCGGCGCGGCTGGCTTCCGGACGCGCCAGCGCGATGTTCTCCGCAATCGTGGCCGAGAACAGGAACGATTCCTGCGGCACCCAGGAGATGGCGCCGCGCAGGGTGTACAGGGTGTATTCGTCCAGCGAATGCCCACCCCAGCGCAGTGCGCCATGCTGTGGCACGATCTGGCGCAGGATAGCGCGCAGCAGGGTGGACTTGCCCGAGCCTGTGGGGCCGACGAGCCCCAGCGTCTGCCCAGGCTGCAGGGTCAGGGTGATGTGCGACAGCGCGGGCTCGGTCTGGCCCTGATAGCTGTAGCTCAGATCCGCGATGTGCAGCGGGCCGGGCGTGAGCGTGTTGAGCGTGCCATGATCATCGATCGACAAGGGCGCGTCCAGCATGGGCTGCAGGCGCGCGTAGGCGGCGCGTCCCCGTTCGATCAGGGACAGCACCCAGCCCGCTGCGAACATGGGCCAGATCAACTGGCCGAGATACATGCTGAAGCTGGTCAGTGCGCCGATGGTCAACTGGCCCTGCCACACCAGATAGCCGCCCAGGCCCAGCGACAATGCCGTGGCCGACGTCAGCGTTAAACCGACAGCAGGTTCGTAAGCGGCTTCCCACTTCTGCGCCGTGAGCGCGGCGCCGGCGGCCTTTTCGGCCAGCTCGGAAAAGCGTGTGCTGCTGCGCTGCTCAAGACCCAGCGCGCGCAGGGTGCGCACACCGGATAGCGTCTCCTGCACATGATCGTTCAGCGCACTGAAACGCTTCAGCGAATCGGCGGACGCGGTGTGGATGTGCGAAGAAATGCGCCAGAACGCCCAGGCCATGAAAGGGAAGGGGATCAGCGCGAACAGCGCGAGGCGCCAGTCCACGCCCAGCAGCATCATGCCCAGCACCATGACGAGGGACAGCGAACCGTCGAAACCCGCCAGCATCGCTTCACCGGCCGCCATCTCGATCGCATCGATATCGTTGGTGGCCAGCGCCATCAGGTCGCCGGTGCGCTGCTTCTGGTAGAAAGAGGGGCCTTGAAGGGACAGGCGGCGGTAAAAGCGTGTGCGCAGCTCGACGCCAAGTTGATAAGCGGCCGAAAACAGCTTCATGCGCCATGCCACGCGCAAGCCGTAATTCGCCAGACCGACCAGCAATAGCAGGCCGATATTCAGCAGCAGATCGTGATGGCTGAGCGTGTGTCCGGCCAGTCCGTCGATCATCTTACCGACCTGGCGCGGAATCCAGATGCCGATGACGGCCACACCAGCCAGCATCGCACCCGCCTGCGCGTAAGGACGCCAATGCGAGCGCACAAAGCCGCCGATAAGCCGCGATAAACTCATTGGAAATATTCCTAGCAAAGAGGCCGCTAGGATACAACACCTGCCGCTTTTATGTTTTTGGGGTCAGGCACCAAATGGTACATGAGCTCGCTACACAGCCGAGGCCGTGTCGCATTTGGCGCCTGACCCCAAAGGCGGGGGTTATTGCTTTTTCGGGGCGGCTTCGACGGCCGGTTTGGCTGGCTTGGATTTCGGGGCTTTCGGAGCAGCGGCTTCGATTGCTGGCTCTTCCGGCTCGGATGGGAATTCTTCTTCCACCACGGCTGGCTTGGCTACGGCCACAGCGACAGGCGCAGGCTTGGCGACGACCGGCGCTTCCAGCACCAGCGGCTTGACTTGCACGTTAGATTCTTTCAGCTGGTCTTTGGTGGCTTGCAGCAGGTCAGCCTGTGCTTTGCTGGCGATGCTGAACAGTTCGCGGCCGTAAGCCAGCACGCCGTCGAAGGACTGGGCCTTGGCGACGCTGAAGTATTCTTTCGGGTCTTTCGCTTCCAGCAGCTGCTTGGCTGCTTCAGCGCTTTTCTCCACCGACGCCTTGGTCGTGCTGATGTTCAGCGCGATGACTTTTTGCGCGCCTTCGAAGGCGGTGGTCGCGTAGGTATTCAGGAGTTTCAGTTGCGATTCAAGTTGCGACTTGGTAGCTGCGGAAAACTGCTCGGTGATCGACGAAAACATATCTTCTCCCAGGAACGATAAGAAATGGTGCGATGCAATAAAGCCATTCTAGCGACGAATTAACGTATTGAAAAGTCATTTTTGCCCCGCAGTGTAGCAAAATTAATGCGGCGCAACATTGCGTCCTGGACGGAGCTCTGTCTACAATCAGCCGTCCTCATCAGCGGAGTCTTCGATGGAGCTAGTGATCCGGAATGCCAGCCTGCCCGACGGCCGAGTGGGTATTGATATAGCAGTCAAGGATGGCCGCATTGCTGTCGTCGGTCCCGCGGTGGCCGTAACAGGCGCCCGCGAGATCGATGCAGAAGGCGGCCTCGTCACGCCGCCTTTCGTGGATGCGCACTTCCACATGGACGCCACCCTCAGCTACGGTCTGCCGCGCGTGAATCAGTCAGGCACGCTGCTGGAGGGCATCGCGCTGTGGGGCGAGTTGAAGCCGCAGCTAACGCAGGATGCGCTGGTCGAACGCGCGATGCAGTATTGCGACTGGGCGGTCGCGCGCGGCTTGCTGGCAATCCGCAGCCACGTCGATGTGTGCGATGACCGCTTGCTGGCGGTCGAAGCGCTGCTCGACGTCAAGCGCCGCGTCGCGCCTTATCTGGACCTGCAACTGGTCGCCTTCCCGCAAGACGGTGTGCTGCGCAGTCCCACCGCTTTCGACAATCTGAAGCGCGCCATCGCCATGGGCGTGGATGTCGTCGGCGGCATCCCGCATTTCGAGCGCACCATGGCCGACGGCGCAGAATCGGTGCGCCTGTTATGCGAGTTCGCCGCGGAGAAGGGGCTGCGCGTCGATATGCACTGCGACGAATCCGACGACCCGCTCTCGCGCCACATCGAAACCCTGGCCGCGCAGACGCATCGCCTGGGCATGCACGGCCGCGTGGCTGGCTCGCACCTGACGTCCATGCATTCGATGGACAACTACTACGTGAGCAAGCTGCTGCCGTTGATGAAGGAGTCCGGCGTGGCAGCCATCGCCAATCCGCTGATTAATATCACCCTGCAGGGCCGCCACGATACTTACCCGAAGCGCCGTGGCATGACCCGCGTACCCGAACTGATGGCGGCCGGCATCGACGTCGCCTTCGGCCACGATTGTGTGATGGACCCCTGGTACAGCCTCGGTTCCGGCGACATGCTGGAAGTGGCCCATATGGGCCTGCACGTAGCCCAGATGACGGGCCAGCAAGCCATGCGCGCCTGCTTCGCCGCCGTGACTGAAACGCCGGCCCGTATTCTCGGTTTGGAAGGCTACGGTCTGCAAGCGGGCTGCCACGCCGATCTGGTACTGTTGGATGCGCGCGATCCGGTCGAAGCGATCCGCTTGCGCGCCGCGCGCCGGCTAGTGCTGCGACGGGGCAGGGTGGTGGCCGAAGCGCCACCCGCCATCTCGCGCCTGGATCTGCCGGGGCGGCCGACGCACGTGAATTTCCGCACGACTGGACTTGCATAAGAAAATAGATGACAATCGAGCATCATTCCAGTGCCCTGGAGCTGCCTTGAAAGACATCGATATCCGTCCGGCGACCGAAGCCGATTTTGACTCCATGTGGAATATCTTCCAGGAGTTGATCGCGAGCGGCGATACCTATTACTTCGCAGCGGACACCAGCCTTGATGACTGCCGCGAATTCTGGTTCGGCAAAGAGATGCAGACCTGGGTCGCGGTGCTGCGCAACACGGACCGCCTGCTCGGCATGTATCGCCTGCTGCCCAACCAGCGCGACCGCGGCTCGCATGTGGCCAACGCCTCCTTCATGGTCAGCCCCGCCGCGCAAGGCGTGGGCATCGGCAAGCTGCTGGGACGCCACTGCCTGGAGCAGGCGCGCAATACGGGCTTCCTGGCGATGCAGTTCAATTATGTAGTGAGCACCAATGTCTCCGCCGTGCTGCTGTGGAAGCGGCTCGGTTTTTCCGTGATCGGCACGCTGCCGCGCGCCTATCGTCACCAGCAGCTCGGTTTTGTCGATGTGTACGTGATGTACCGCTTCCTGGCCGATCCCAGCGAATGGCCTGAACAATGATTGAAACCGAACGGTTGTACCTGCGTCCCCTGACCGCGGACGACGCGCCCTTTTATCTGCAACTGGTCAACGAGCCTTCCTTCATCGAGAACATCGGCGACAAAGGCGTGCGCACGCTGGAAGACGCGCGCAACGCCATCATTACCGGACCGATGGCGATGCAGCGCGCGCTGGGCTACTCGCTGATGCTGGTGCTGCAGAAATCGGACGACGTCCCTGTCGGCATGTGTGGCCTGATCAAGCGCGACATCCTGCCCGATACTGATATAGGCTATGCCTACATGCCCGCCTACTGGGGCCGCGGCTATGCCTATGAAGCGGCCGCGGCTGTGGTCGATTTTGCCCGCGACAAAATGGGGCTGAAACGCTTGCTGGGGATTGTTGCCCCACATAATGTTGCTTCAAATCAGCTGCTGAAAAAGCTTGGCCTTAGCTTTGTCGCGCTGAAGTTCCTGAAGGATGAGTCGACGGGAACGAATCTTTACTGCCTGGAGTTCCCGCCACGCCACATTTGATGCCGCTCGTCCTTGGCTTCTGCCGCCGATGGGCGCATGATGAACTTGCAAGAACAAAGCAAGGGAGAAATCATGAAACTGGCGGATTTGAAGATCGGTGTACGTCTTGCATTGCTGGGCGGCTTTTTCCTGCTGGCAGTTCTCATCGTCGGCTACCAGGGCTGGAGCGCCTTGGGTTTCATGCAAACCCGGAACACCGAAGGACTGCAGCGCTCCGTGGCGCTCACTGAAGCGGTCGATACGGCCCGCAGCGCGCAGGTCGAGTTCAAGATTCAGGTACAGGAGTGGAAGAACATCCTGATCCGCGGCCACGATCCGAAGCAGTTCGAAAACTACAGCAAGGCGTTTGTCGCGAGCGGCCAGAAGACCAGCGGCGAATTGAAGAAGCTGAGTGGCCAGCTGGAGCGCCTGAAGCTGCGCACGCCGCTGGTGGGCGAGGCGGTCAGCATGCTCGATGAACTGGGCAAGAATTATCTCAATGCGCTAAAGCAGTTCGATACCGCCAATCCCGAAAGCTACAAGATCGTGGACGGCCTGGTAAAGGGCATGGACCGTGCGCCGACCAAGAAGATCGACGACATCGTCACCTACATCGATGAGCAGGCGCGCGTGTCGGCTGCTGCCGTGGCGGAGGACAGCGCCAAGGCGCACCGCAGCGCCGCCATGTCGCTGGGGATTATGATCGTTATTACCGTGCTGCTGGGCGGCGCGATTGTGTGGTGGATGGTGCTGGGCATTACCCGGCCGCTGACGCAGGCAATCGATATAGCGAAGACCGTGGCGGCAGGCGATTTGCGCGCCGACGTCGAAGTCAAGAGCAAGGACGAAGTGGGCGAGCTGCTTGATGCGCTCAAGCTCATGAACAACAACCTCTCCAATATCGTGGGCCGCGTGCGTTCGGGCACGGAGACGATTGCGCATGCGTCTACTGAAATCGCGTCCGGCAATCTGGACCTGTCGGCGCGCACGGAGGAGCAGGCCAGTTCGCTGGAAGAGACGGCGTCTTCGATGGTGGAGCTGACCAGCACCGTGCGGCAGAACAATGAGAACGCGCACCAGGCGCGCACCCTGGCCTCCGCAGCTTCGGAGGTGGCAGTGAAGGGCGGCGCCACGGTGTCGGAAGTGGTGAAGACCATGGGCGCGATCAACGAGTCCTCTCGCCGCATTGTGGACATCATCGGCGTGATCGATGGCATCGCGTTCCAGACCAATATTCTGGCGCTGAATGCGGCCGTTGAAGCGGCGCGCGCGGGCGAGCAGGGACGCGGATTTGCCGTGGTTGCAGGCGAAGTGCGCAATCTGGCGCATCGCTCGGCCGCCGCCGCCAAAGAGATCAAGGAGTTGATTGGCGATTCCGTTGAACGTGTTGAGGCGGGCAGCAAGCTGGTTGGACAGGCGGGCGTAACGATGGAAGAAGTGGTAGCCAGCGTCGAACGCGTGACGGCCATCATCGCGGAAATCGCCGTCGCCAGCAACGAGCAGCAGAACGGCATTGAGCAAATCAGCACGGCCATCAACCAGATGGACAGCGTGACGCAGCAGAACGCCGCGCTGGTGGAAGAAGCCGCCGCTGCTGCCGATCAGTTGCAGCAGCAGGCGGCCAACCTGGCAGAATCAGTCTCCATCTTCAAACTGCGCGACCAGCCGGACGCCAAGCGCGCGGCCCTCGGCGTGCCGCGCCTGCGCGCAATCCGCGCATAAATTCAGCCAGCGCGGGCGGCCGCCGTATGCGCGGAGCGGATCTTCGATCCCACCGGCTCGTAGGGCGGATCATCGATCCGCCGCTGCCAGCATCTCAGCGCCCGAAGAACCAGCCGAGTGGCACATGCACCCGGCTGGCCCACGACTGCTCGTTGTGGATGCCGCCTTCGTCGGTATAGAAGTAGAAATCCCGTCCCTGCTGATAGCCTTGCTTGAGCATGGCCTTGCGGAAGGCCGCCGTTTCGTCCATGCCATCCATCGCCGTTCCCGCATCAATATAGAACTTCACCGGCAAATGCTTCGGCGGATGCTTCACCATGGCCGACTTGTTCCACCAGAAGGAACTCGAAACGCCRCCCGCCATCGAAAACGTCTGTGGATAATGCTGAGCGATATACACAGAGGCGAGCCCGCCCAGCGATGAGCCCATGACGGCCGTGTGCTTGCGGTCCTTCAGCGTGCGGTAATGGCTATCGATATACGGCTTGACGGTGGTTGCGACGAACTTCGCATATGTATYCAGCTTGCCGCCGCCGTACTTCGGATCGCAGCAGGGCGTGTATTCGCCAATGCGATCTTGCGTGTTGTCGATGCCGACCACGATCACTTCCTGCATATCGCCTTGCGCGACCATGCGGTCGGTAACTTCGTCGATGTTCCACTCCGTGCCGTAAGAGGTGGTCTTCGGGTCGAACAGATTCTGGCCGTCGTGCATGTAGAGCACGGGATAGCGCTTGCGCGGATTGTCCGCGTAGGACGGTGGCAGATAAATGCGCAGATTGCGCTCGTTGCCGAGCTGCGGCGATTTGAAGTGCTCGATGATTTGCAGCGTGCCGTGACGCACGGCCCCGGGCGCTGGGGCTGTGGCTTGGATGCGGATGGCTTCCACTGTGGCGTTGTTCGACGGTCCGCTGCTGCCGCCTGCATCAGCAAAGGTGCTGTTCGATTGCAGGTAGCTCATGTTGGTGAAGTCGTCCAGCTCGAAGCTGTAGCTGGCGGGTTTCAGGTCGGTGTAGATTGGCGTCGACCAGGCGGCGGCCAGCGCATGCGGCATTTGCACGACGCCTTCTGCGGCGACCTTGCCGTCCGCATTGCGCAGACGCAGCCACTTCACGCCGTTGCTGATGCCGAGATTGATCTTGTTGGCGGTGTTTGTGTAGCGCACCTGGATGGCGTGGCGCCCGCTGCTTGTGATGCTGATGGTCTTCGCATCCGCGGACGCTTCGACTGCGCCGACGCCTGTGCACACCGGCGCGCTGTGGTGGCTGCGGTTGCCGGACTGCTGGAACACCGCCTCCACTGAGTAGCACACGGAGCGCATGGCCTCCGCAGCCGCGCCACGCGATGCGGGCATTCCCACCGGCGCAGCGCGCGTCGTACGTGCGCTGGCTGCCGCGCCTGGCGCC
Organism: Pseudoduganella sp. RAF53_2; assembly: GCF_052113985.1. Taxonomy (NCBI): domain Bacteria; kingdom Pseudomonadati; phylum Pseudomonadota; class Betaproteobacteria; order Burkholderiales; family Oxalobacteraceae; genus Pseudoduganella; species Pseudoduganella sp. RAF53_2. The sequence goes on from NZ_JBFRDW010000187.1 coordinate 8,167, forward strand.
CGGTCCATCCACGAGCCGGCGTTGACGCCCGCCGCGACCTGCATGCCATCGCGATACACGTTAAACGTCACGCGCTCGTCCGCCGCCCCCGACGCGATCCGCAGAGTCGCTCCGCCCGCCGCCGCGCTGGCAAGCGTGGCGGTTGGCTCGTGCGGCGCAAAGGCTTTCGGGCCTGTGTCTGTGGATTGAACGTCCACGCGTGTGATTTGCTGACGGCCTGGCATCAGCGCGCCGAGTTCCAGTTCGATCACGTTGTCGTCGGCGAGTTCCGTCCAGCGTGGTGCCTCGTGCATTTCAACGCCGTTCACCGTTCCGCGCTGAATCTCATAATAGCCTTCGATCTGCACCGGCGGCGGCAGCTTGATCTTCACGCTGATTCGCTTCCCGTGCAGCACGAGTCCCGTCAGCTCGATCATATCGCTGCCAGCCAGCGCCTCGCGGCGCAGGCGCGACGTGATAAATGGCCGTACCGACAAGCGCTCAGTCGTTGACGTCAGACCGAAGACCTGCTGCACGACCATGCCCACATAAGCGCCCACGGACCACAGCTGACGCTTCGAATTAACGACCGGCGGAATCGGGTCGCCCGTGATCCATTCCATATTCTCCATATTCGACAGGTTCAGCGTCGCGCTGCGCATCAGCGTTGCATAAGCCTCGTCGGCTACCGAAACATTGCGCGTCATCGCCGCAGCGCGCAGGCCGTAGGCGGTCACGAAAGGCCAGATCGCGCGATTGTGATACACCGGCACATCCTGCTGCTGTGGCCAGATCACCGGCGCGCCCATTGGCCCGTGCGGATAGTGCGCAAGAATGCTGCGCGCCTGTTCGGCGTCGGCGATGCCGGTGATGATGGCGAGCGACTGCCCGAGCCAGTCGAATTTGTGCAGCGGTGCGCCGTCGAAGTGGCCGGCGGTCAGGCTGGCGTACATGCCGGCGTCCTTCAGCCACAGGCGAGCGTTGATGGCGAGTTTCAGATCAAGCGCCCAGCCGTCGTAGCGGTCTGCGCGCACGGT